>NZ_JBDKXK010000040.1:0-48421 GCF_039710735.1 Cupriavidus sp. DL-D2
GCGGTTCTGCTTGCCGATGGTGGCTGCTTGCACCGCTTGCCCTCACCCCCAGCCCCTCTCCCACTTCATGGGAGAGGGGAGCAAAACCAAGAGAAGGGAAACGCATAACCAAGGGATAGCGGTTTCAATCAATCCCGATTGGCGATCTGATTCCCATCCTTCATTAACGCCCCCACCCTCTCAAGCGCCTTCATCGCCTGATCGAAGACCGCTTCCATCGACTGCGCCGCCACATAACGCGATCGCACCCGCTGCATCAGCGGCGTCCCGGCAAACCACGCAAACAGGTCTTCTCGCGAAATCGTCTGCGCTTCGAGCAGCTTGAATTTCACGAGCACGCGGATCGCATGCGTCGCGTTGCGCAGTGGATCGCTGCGCAGATACTCCAGCCGGCTGCGCGCACGAGTCACCGCCTGCGCCACATCATCGAATACCCGACCATGGCCGGGGATCACGATGCGGGCGTCGAGCGTATCGATGCAGTCGAGGATCGCTGCCTGTTCGGCAAAGCCGCTCTCGCCGTCCAACTCCGGGAAGATCACGCCGAAGCCGTTTTCCCACAACGCATCGCCGGAGATCAGGATGCGCGATTGCGGCGCGAACAGCATCACGGCGTGGGGATCGTGCCCCGGTGCGGCGATAACCTGCCAGTCGATGCCACCGAGACACAATGTATCCCCGTCGCGCAGCACATCATCGAACGTGAAGCGCGTGCACTGCTGCCCCGTAGCGACAAAGCTCAATGCATCGTCGTCCCATATCGATACCGCTGGCGCTTCCGCAGCCGGGATCGACGTCACCGGTTGCCAGCGCGCCTGCAGCGCCGCGTTGCCGCCGCAATGATCGGAATGGAGATGGGTGTTGATGACACGGCGCAGTGGTCGTCCATCGAGCGCGTTTTCCACCAACGCCACGGTCTGCGCGGCGTGTGTCACGTACCCCGTATCGACGAGGGTCGTGTCCTGCGTGGCATCGTCGATGAACAGCACGTTGTTCGCCGACAGCCAGCCGCGCTCGAACACGCGCAAGGTGTCGGGCAGCGCGATCATGCTTCGCTGCCTGCCTCGCACAACTGCGTCACGCGCGACGGCAGCAGCGCCCAGATGCGGCGGCGCTCCACGTCATCGGCTTTGGACCAGCCCGCAATTTCCTCGATGGTACGCAGGCAGCCTTCGCAATAGCCGCTCGTGCGATCCATCTTGCAGATGCTGCGGCATGGCGATGGCACGGGCGAGACGATATGCGCCGCCGCCGCGCCGCGCACCAGTTCCGACAGCAACCTGCGCCGTGCGGGTGTCATTGCGGCGCCTGTGCCACGTCCACCACCGGCGCGCCGGTCATGGCTTGCAACTGCTGGGGCGTGAGATTGAACACCGCGTGCGGATGTCCCGCCGCAGCCCAAACGCTCTGGTACTGGAACAGGTCCGCGTCGAGCAGCATCACGGGCGCCACCGCATGGCCGATCGGGCAGACACCGCCAATGGCATAGCCCGTCTTCTCGCGCACGAACTTCGCATCGGCCTTGCCCAGCGGACCTACGCGCGCAGCCACCTTGGCTTCATCCACGCGATTGCTGCCGCTGGCGATCACCAGCACCGGCACATCGTCCTTCACGCGACGGAAGATGATCGACTTCGCAATCTCGGCCACGCTGCAGCCGAGTCCGGCCGCGGCTTCGGCAGAGGTCTTGCCGGTGGCCGGCAGCATCACGACGGGACGGTCATGGCCGATGCCGGCGAGCAGATCGGCCACGCGCTGCGCGGATTCGGGCAGTGCGGGGGAGGGTGCGGGGGATGTCTGGCTCATGTCTTGTCTATCGTTCAAACGCAGGTAGCAGGCGCAGCAGCCGCCCACTTGGTCAGCAGCGCCTTGCCCACGCGCGAGCTGTTGGGGCGGCCAATGGACTGCGAGATAAAGTCGCCGGTGCGCACCACGGCTTCGAGATCGATGCCGGTGTGCAGGCCCATGCCGTGCAGCATGTACAGCACGTCTTCGGTGGCCACATTGCCCGTCGCACCCTTCGCGTACGGACATCCGCCAAGACCCGCCACCGATGCGTGGAAGATGGCGATGCCAACTTCCAGACTTGCCAGGATGTTCGACAGTGCCTGCCCGTACGTATCGTGGAAATGGCCCGACAGACGATCCATGGCGAATTCCGCCGACACCGCGCGCATCACCTCCTGCACCTTGGTCGGCGTGCCTACACCGATGGTGTCGGCGATATCGATCTCGTCGCAACCGAGTTCGCGCATGCGGCGCACCACATCGACCACGGCACTGACCGGCACGTCGCCCTGATACGGGCAGCCGAGCGAACAGGAGATACTGCCGCGCAGCCGCATGCCCGCTTCCTTCGCCGCCGCAGCCACGGGCTCGAAGCGCGCGATCGATTCGGCAATCGAGCAGTTGATGTTCTTCTGCGAAAACGCTTCGCTGGCCGCGCCGAAGATCACCACCTCATCGGCCCCGGCAGCCACCGCGCCTTCGAAGCCCTTCATGTTTGGCGTGAGCACCGAATACAGTGTGCCGGGCCGTCGCGCGATGCGTGCCATGACCTCGGCGCCATCGGCCATCTGCGGCACCCACTTCGGCGAGACGAACGATGCGGCTTCGATGTTGACGAAGCCGGCATCGGTCAATTGATTGATCAGCGCGACCTTGACGTCGGCGGGCACCATCGCCTTCTCGTTCTGCAGGCCATCGCGCGGCCCCACTTCGACGATCTTCACGTATTGGGGGATAGTCATCGTTATCTCCTCGTGCGCGGCATGGTGGCCGCGCCTTCGATCAGGGCTTTCAGTAGCCGCGCTGCAGGTCCACGACACCAGCGATTGGCTCGCCTTCGGACAGCAGCCGGATCTTGTCCGCAATCTGCGCGATGCTGTCTTCGCGCAGCGTCAGCGCGGAGATATGTGGCGTGATCGTGATGCGCGGTTCCTGCCAGAACGGATGCTCCGCCGGCAGCGGTTCGGTGCGGAACACGTCCAGCGTGGCGCCCGCGATCTGGCCATCCTGTACCGCCGCCAGCAGGTCTTCCTCCACCACATGCGGACCACGTGCCACGTTGATCACGTAGGCGCCCCGGGCCAGCTTGTACAGCAGATCCGTGCCGATGATGTCCTCGGTCTCGGGCGTCAGCGGCAGTACGTTGACGAGCACCTTGAGGCCATCGAGAAACGTCTTCTGTCCGTCATCGCCATGGAACGACTGCACGCCTTCCACGGCTTTTTCCGAACGGCTCCAGCCGCGCACGGGGAAGCCGAAGCTGGCGAGCGTACGCGCGATATGCGAGCCAAGCGTGCCGATGCCCATCACGCCAATCGTAAAATCGGCACGACGATGCGGCTTCAGGAATTTCCAGTTGCCAGCCTTGTGCTGTGCATCATAGGCATCGAGCTTGCGGAAGTAGCGCAGCACGGCAGCGGTCACGTACTCGCTCATCTGTGCAGCCATGCCGGCATCGTCGAGACGCACGATGGGCACGCCTGCAGGCAGCGCATCGGGATGCGTATCGCGCAGGCGCAGAATGCCATCGACGCCCGCGCCCAGGTTGAACACGCCCTTGAGGTCCGTTCTGCCGCGCAGCATTTCCAGCGGCGGACGCCACACCACGGCGTAGTCCACGGACTGCCCCTGGCTCTCCTCCCAGGTCAGGCATTGCGCTTCCGGCAACACCTCGGCAAATCCTTCGATCCACGGCGCGTAGCGTCCATCAGGCACGTACAACTGCAACTTCATCTCGACTCCATTGTTGTGTGGGGCTATCCGGCGATTATGCGCTTGTCTTCTGGTTGTTGGCGGGCGGTGGGCGGTTAGCGCACGACAACGCGTGGCTCGCCAAGTGCCCTCGCCCGTTGTTATGCGCTCCCCTCTCCCGCGTAAGTGGGAGAGGGGTGGGGGTGAGGGTGTGCGGTGCAAATGGCGACTTGTTGGTGATTGCACCGCGGGGCCTCACCCCCGGCCCCTCTCCCGCAAGGCGGGAGAGGGGAGCTAAAACAAGACGGGAGAGAGCGATCAGGCGCCAGCCGCTTCCTCAACCGCAAACGCCAGCAACTGCGCGCCTTCCGCAACCTGCTCGCCCACGCCGTACAGCACCTCGCTTACCACCCCGTCCGTCGGCGCCGCGATGGTGTGTTCCATCTTCATGGCTTCCATCACCAGCAGCGGGGTGCCGCGCGTCACCTTGCTGCCGGGCTGCACCATCACGGCGATGACCTTGCCGGGCATCGGCGCGGTCAGCTTGCCGCCCTCGCCTTCTGCCTCGCCGGCATGCAGCAGCGGATCGAGCCAGCCGAGTACAGTATGGCGGCCATCATGGAACACATGGAAGGTATCGCCTTCGCGATGCACCTGCCCGTGCGTGCGGCGCGTGCCAAGGTCAACACGGATGTCGTCGGCCTTGAACGTGTACGCGAACGGAGCAGCCTGATCTGCGTAAATCAGCGTGCTCTTGCGCGTATCGCGCACATCGCCCTTGAGCACGACCTCCAGCTTGTGTCCCGCGGCTTCGAAATACAGCGTGCGCGTATCGCGGCCATTGAGGCGCCAGTTGCCGGCGTGCGTCCACGGCGAATGCCGATCGGCCTCGTCGATGCGCCGCTCTTTCGACTCGCGCTCCAGCAACGCGGCCACAGCCAGCGCAATCGATTCGATGCCTGCCGATTTTTGCGGCGGGAACAGCGTGGCCTGATTGCGTTCGATGAGACCCGTATCGAGATCGGCCGTGCGGAAGGCGTCGGACTTGATCAGTCGCTGCAGGAACGCCACGTTCGTCGACAACCCCACCACGTGATAGTGCGCCAGCGCCTGGCTCATGCGATGCAGTGCTTCATCGCGATCGCGGCCCCAGACGATCAGCTTGGCGATCATCGGATCATAGAACGGGCTGATGGTGTCGCCCTCGCGCACACCGGCATCGATACGCACGCCCGCCGGGCCATGCGCATCGCCGCCGCGCATGAACTGCACCGCAGGCGGCGTGCGCATGAAGCGCAGCGTGCCGGTGGATGGCAGGAAACCCTTCTCCGGATTCTCGGCGTAGATGCGCGCTTCCAGCGCGTGGCCGTCGATGCGCAATTGCTCCTGCGTGAGCGGCAATGCTTCACCGCATGCCACGCGCAGTTGCCACTCCACAAGGTCCTGCCCCGTGATCATTTCGGTGACCGGATGCTCCACCTGCAGGCGCGTGTTCATCTCCATGAAGTAGAACGAACCGTCCTGATTGGCGATGAACTCGACCGTGCCCGCGCCCACATAACCCACGGCGCGCGCCGCGGCTACGGCTGCCTCACCCATTGCGCGGCGACGCTCTTCAGTCATGCCCGGCGCAGGCGCTTCTTCCAATACTTTCTGATGGCGACGCTGCACCGAGCAGTCGCGCTCGAACAGGTAGACGCAGTTGCCGAGCGTATCGGCAAACACCTGGATCTCGATATGGCGCGGACGCGTCAGGTATTTTTCGACGAGCACCTTGTCGTCGCCGAAGCTGGCCAGCGCCTCGCGCTTGACCGATGCCAGCGCAGCCTCGAAGCCCTCGCCCGCATCCACCACGCGCATGCCCTTGCCACCGCCACCGGCGCTGGCCTTGAGCAGCACCGGATAGCCGATGCCGTCGGCCTCGCGCCGCAGCAGCGCGGCGTCCTGATCTTCGCCGTGATAGCCAGGCACCAGCGGCACTGCAGCTTTTTCCATCAACTGCTTGGCCGCGCTCTTGCTGCCCATCGCGTGGATGGCTTCGGCAGGCGGGCCGATGAAGACGAGACCCGCTTCCGCGCAGGCGCGTGCGAAATCCTCGTTCTCCGAAAGAAAGCCGTAGCCCGGGTGGATGGCCTGGGCGCCGGTCTCCTTCGCCATCTCGATGATGTGGTCCGCGCGCAGATAGCTGTCGCGCGCGGCCGGGCCGCCGATATGCACGGCCTCGTCGCAAAACGCGACATGCCGTGCGTCGGCGTCTGCGTCCGAATACACGGCCACCGTGCGAATGCCAAGGCGGCGGCACGTGGCCGCTACCCGGCAGGCAATCTCGCCACGGTTGGCGATCAGGATCTTGTTGAACATGGCTCCTCCCTTGTTGTCTCCGGTCGGCGAGCCAGCGTCCTCAGATCGGCAAACCCTCTCCTGTTATCCCGCGTAACCTTCCGCGCGGATGTCCAGGCGTGCCAGCAGTGCGCGGTCGCGATCTGCCTGCGGGTTGCCGGTCGTCAGCAGCCTTTCGCCGTAGAAAATGGAATTGGCGCCGGCCATGAAGCACAGCGCCTGCAATGCTTCGTCCATGGCCTCGCGGCCAGCGGACAGGCGCACCATTGCGCGCGGCATCGTGATGCGTGCCACCGCAATCGTGCGTACGAACTCGAACGGGTCCAGCGCTTCGGTGCCCGCCAGCGGCGTGCCCTCGACCTGCACCAGGTTGTTGATGGGCACCGACTCCGGATACGGGTCCATGTTCGCCAGTTGCGCGATCAGGCCCGCCCGCGCCGCGCGCGATTCGCCCATGCCCACGATGCCACCGCAGCACACGTTGATGCCTGCCTCGCGCACATGGCCGATCGTGTCGAGACGATCCTGATACGTGCGCGTGGTGATGATCTTGCCGTAGAACTCCGGCGAGGTATCGAGGTTGTGGTTGTAGTAGTCGAGGCCCGCATCCTTCAGGCGCTGTGCCTGTTCGGCCTTCAGCATGCCCAGCGTGACGCAGGTCTCCAGGCCCATGGCCTTCACCTCGCGCACCATGTCGATCACGGGCTCCAGGTGACGCTCCTTCGGGCTGCGCCATGCGGCACCCATGCAGAAGCGCGTGGCACCGTTAGCCTTGGCGGCGCGCGCGGCGTCGAGCACGGCGTCCAGTTCCATCAGCTTCTCGGCCTTCACATCGGTATCGTGGTGCGCGCTCTGCGGGCAGTAGCCGCAATCCTCTTCGCAGCCGCCGGTCTTGATCGACAGCAGCGTGGACAGTTGCACGGTGTTGGCGTCGAAGTTCTCGCGATGCACTTGCTGCGCGCGGAACAACAGGTCGTTGAACGGCAGCGCAAACAGCGCGGCCACATCGTCCACGCGCCACGCATCGGTGTCCTTCGACGCAGCGGCAGCGATGTTGCGTGCCGACTGGCGCAGGGCATCGGCGGAGATGGAAGCGACGGTTTGTTCTTGAGCGATTTGAGTCATGATCGGTATTTCGTATTCTGTTCGTGGGGCGCGTCAGATCTGACGCTGCGCGGATGTGGTGGCGAATGCGGCGGCTTGCGGGCCGTCCAGCAATGGCCTGAGATCGAGATGCTGCGCGGCGACGGCCGGGGCCACCTGCCAGGGCAGTTCGCCAAGCAGCGGCGCGTCCAGCGCATCCTGCAGCGTGACGATGTTCTCGGTGGGTAGCAGCATGTCCGGATCGATGCGGTTGGCGATCCATCCCGCCAGCCGCAGGCCGCGCGAACGGATCGCCTCGGCGGTCAGCATCGCGTGGCTCAGGCAGCCCAGGCGCACGCCCACCACCATGATCACGGGCAGGTCCAGCATCACGGCCAGATCGGCCGTGTTCCAGCGCGCCGCGCCCACATCGAGCGGCACGATAAAGCCGCCAACACCTTCCACTACCACTGCTTCGGCCTGACGACGCAAGCCATCGAATGCCAGGCGGATCGGACCGCGCGTGATGCGTTCCCCTTCGAGCGCGGCAGCCAGGTGCGGCGACGCTGGCGTGCGGAAGAAGAACGGGCACATCTCGTCCTGCGGCACGATCACCGAACCCGCTGCGCGCAACTGGTCCACATCGTCGTTCTGCCACACATCGTCGAGCCACTCGCCACCTGCCGCGATAGGCTTCATGCCGACGGTGCTATAGCCCACGCCATGCAGCGCATGCAGCAACGTGGCCGTAGCGTGTGTCTTCCCCACGCCGGTATCGGTGCCGGTCACAAAACAGGCAAAGCGCTCGGGCCGGTTCTCAATGATTCGGCTCATGCGGCCTCCCTGTGTGGCGCGGATGTGGCATGCGCCGGCACCAGGTGTGCGATCGCATCGACCAGGCGCGCCACATCCTGTTCCGTATGCGAGGCCGACAACGTGATGCGTAGCCGCGCCGTTCCTGCCGGCACCGTCGGCGGACGAATCGCACCGACCCGGAGCCCTTCCGCTTCCAGCGCGGCGGACAGCGCCAGCGCGGCGGCGTTGTCACCGACGATCAACGGCTGGATGGCAGTCTCGCTTTCGCCCAGTGTCCATCCCGCTTGCGCGGCCAGTTCACCCAGACCGTTGCGCAATTGCGCGATCAGATCGGCCAGATGCGCGCGACGGCACTCGCCTTCCTCGCCCGCGATGATGTCGAGGCTGGTCAGCAACGCGTGCGCCACGGCAGGCGGCGCAGCCGTGGTGTAGATGTACGGACGCGCCGTGTTGACCAGATGCTCGATGATCGTCGCGTGCGCGGCCACGAACGCACCGGCCACGCCAGCGGCCTTGCCGAGCGTGCCGATGTAGATCAGCCGCTCCGAGCGCAGGTTCAGATGTTCGAACACGCCCCGGCCATGCGCGCCGAGCACGCCAAAACCGTGCGCATCGTCGACGATGATCCACGCGTCATGCTGTTCGGCCAGCGCCAGCAGTTCGGTGAGCGGTGCGATATCACCATCCATGCTGAACACGCTGTCGGTGACGATCAGCTTGAGCTTGCTCGCGCTGTTCCGCAGCAATGCATCGAGCGCGGCGGTGTCGTCATGCGGATAGCGTTGCACGTCGGCCTTCGCCAGCCGCGCGCCATCGATCAGCGATGCATGGTTCAGCGTCTCGCAGAACAGCGTGGCGCCTGCGGTGCCGAGCGACGTCAGCACGGCCAGGTTCGCCATGTATCCGGTGCAGAAGTACAGCGCCTGCGCCTGCGGGATATGTGGTGCCAGCCAGCGCGCGAGTTCGTGTTCGAGCTGCGCATGGGCCAGCGAATGACCGCTGACCAGATGCGAGGCGCCACTGCCCGCGCCATAGCGATGCGCGCCTTCGGCCAGTGCATGCGCGATGGAAGGATGATTCGCGAGGCCGAGGTAATCGTTGCTGCAGAACGTCAGCAGCGGCTGCGGTTCGGCATCGATGGCACCCACCGACTGATGCGGCGCGCAGGCGGTGTGCGCAATGCGGCGGCGGCGCGTCAGCGCCTGCGCCTCGCGCTCGGCGGCGGCCTGTTGCAGGAGATCAAGCAGCATGGCGAGTCTCCTGTTTTTGCGGACCAAGCACGGATTGCAGCGTCGCCAGCAGTTGTTCGCCGAGCCAGTTCGCCAGCGCGGCGTCGAAGACGTACGGCGGCATCACGTACAGCGTGTTGCCGATCGGACGCGCCAGCACGCCATGTGCACGTGCGGCGATGTGGAAGCGCGCGGCAAAGTCCGCACCGGCTGCATCGGCATCGACATCCGCCGCCCAGATCAGTCCACGCTGGCGTACGCTGCTGACGCGCGCATCGGCGGCAATACCGGCCATCGCATCGGCCAACCACTGTGCGCGGTCGCGGTTGTGTGCGAGCACATTGTCCTGCTCGAACAGGTCGAGCGTGGCGAGCGCGGCGCGGCACGCCAGCGGATTGCCCGTGTACGAGTGCGAATGCAGGAAGCTGCGTGCGATGTCATCGGCCACAAATGCACGCTGGATTTCCGGGCGCGACAGCACGAGCGACAGCGGCAGGTAGCCACCGGTAATGCCTTTCGACAGGCACAGGAAATCGGGCCATGCATGCGCGGGCACGGGCTCGCCATCGCGCGCCTGCTCCCACGCGAAGAAGGTGCCGGTGCGGCCGCAGCCTACCGCGATTTCATCGGCGATCAGGTGGATGCGATAGCGGTCGCACAGTGCACGTGCACCATCCAGATACGACGGGTCGTACATCGCCATGCCCGCCGCGCCCTGCACCAGCGGCTCGACGATCAACGCGGCGATCTGGCCCGCGCGCTCGCGCAGCAGGGTTTCCAGTTCGGCCAGCGCGCGTGCGGCCACATCGGCGGCGGTTTCGTCGCCCGCGGCCTGACGCGCATCGGGCGACATCACCACATGGGCGCGTCGCGTCAGCGGATCGTAGGCATCGCGGAAGATTTCCACGTCGGTGACGGCCAGTGCGCCGACCGTCTCGCCGTGATAGCCATGGCGCAGGCACACGAACTCTCGCTTGGTGGCGAGGCCGGTGTTGCGCCAGTAGTGGAAGCTCATCTTCAGCGCGATCTCGACTGCCGATGCGCCGTCCGAGGCATAGAACGCATTGCCGAGTGCATGGCCGGTGAGCGCGGACAACCGTTCGGCCAGTTCCACCGCCGGCGCATGCGTGCAGCCGGCCAGCATCACATGTTCAAGCGTTTGCAGTTGTGCGGTCAGCGCCGCGTTGATGCGCGGATTGGCATGGCCGAACAGATTGACCCACCAGGAACTGATGGCGTCGAAATAACGATGGCCGTCGGTATCGACCAGCCACGGGCCGTCACCACTGGCGATAGCCAGCGGCGGCTCATTGCTGGCCGCATCGGGCCGCAGGCGCGTACACGGATGCCACACGGCACGCTGACTGCGTGCGGCAAGCGTCTGTGTCTGGGGGACAGGATGTGTCAATGGACCCTCCTTGGAATAACCATGAGCCACGCCACCGGCAGTACGTGCCGGGCAGTCGCGGTCTGGGAAAGGCTCATGGTAGGGAGGGGCATTGGGGGTTGGCAAATATCGCGCGGCGCGTCGTTTATCAGTGGTTTAGGAGAGGAAGCGCGAAGTTGGTGGCGTTCGTGGTTTGCATGTCACTTGGGTGTGGCGTTTGGACGCTAACTTTCGGCATTTATTTGTTGTGCTGTCCCTTGCTCGCTGCTGGTTTGCTCCCCTCTCCCGCGAAGTGGGAGAGGGGCGGGGGAGAGGGCCAGCGGTTCTAAATGCGATATGTCAGCAAGCAGAGCCTCTTGCCCTCTCCCCCAACCCCTCTCCCGCCTTGCGGGAGAGGGAGCAAAAAACCGAGGGGAGATCAATACACACTCAAACCTTCCAGCTCGCCGCCCGTTTCTCCAGAAACGACCGCACCCCTTCCCGTCCTTCGTCCGATGCACGAATCGATGCAATGCGATTCGCCGTATCCGCCAGCAAATCCCCATCGATCTCGCGCCCGGACACTTCCTGCACCAGCCGCTTGCTTTCGCGCACCGCGTTCGGGCTATTGCCGATCAGCGTGGCGGCGATCTCGGCGACTTTCTCGTCCAGCGCCTGCGACGATGCCACCGCGTGAACAAAGCCGAGCCGCAGCGCTTCCGCTGCATCGAAACGTTCCGCCGTGATGAAGTAACGGCGCGATGCCTGTTCGCCCATCGCGCGAATCACGTATGGGCTGATCGTCGCAGGCAACAGGCCGAGTTTCGCTTCGGACAGACAGAAGTGCGCCGACTCCGCCGCCACTGCAATATCGCAGGCGGCCACCAGGCCCATGCCCCCGGCATAGGTGTCGCCCTGCACGCGTGCAATCACGGGCTTGGGGCAGGACCAGATCGTGTGCAGCATCTGCGCCAGCGTGAGTGCGTCGGCGCGGTTCTCGTCGTCCGAGTAACCGGCCATCTTCTTCATCCAGTTCAGGTCGGCGCCCGCACAGAACGCCGGACCATTGCCGGTCAGCACAATGGCGCGCACCTCGGGCGTATCGCCCAGCGCGCGGAAGGCGCCGGTCAGTTCGGCGATGACCGTTTCATTGAACGCGTTGCGCACATCGGGACGGTTCAGCGTGACCGTGGCGAGGTGGCGTTCGGCCGTGACCGTCAGCGTCGTGAATTGCATGTCTCTCTCCGTGTTCGGAATCGTTATGAAGCCTGCTCGACCGTGCCCGTCGTGGCGGAACTCTCGCGCTCGGGCAGGTCGTCGAACGGCAGTCCCAGTTGGCGGAAGAACGCGCCTACCTCGGGCAGCCACAGCGCCAGCCCCTTGCGGCTGCTGAACAGCTTGTGCGAATCGGTTTCAAACTCGCCGACATCGATAAAGCGCGCATCTGCCGCGCGGCCCGTCGCGTAGGACTTGTAGTTGTTGAACATGCGCTCCGGTAGCGGCCACGGCCAGAAGCTGTCGTTGTCGCCATAGATCCAGAGCGAGGGATAGCGCGCCGTGCGGCCATAGTCACCAAAGGCATCGATCAGGCCGTTCTCCCAGCCCGGGCACTTGTCGTTGCGCAGGCCGCCCGCAAAATTCACCACGCCGAGCACACCCGGATAGCCGATGGCCGACAGCGCCATGGTCGACAACCCGCCATACGATTGGCCGACCACGACAATGCGCAGCGGGTCCACGTAGGGGCGCTGCACGAGGTAGTCGAGCGCCGCCACCACATCCTCGGCCTGCTTTATGCCATTGGCATGGAAGTCGCACCCGCCGCCCACATAGACGCCGCCCGATTTCGAGAAGCCCTGGCGCATCGGCAACGCTACCGCGTAACCGCGCCGCAGGAACTCGGCGGTCTGCGCCTCGAAGCGCGCGCGGCCTTGAAACGCGGGCTTGCCCGGCGACTTGCCGTGATTGATCACCACCAGCGGGAACGGTCCCATCCCGGCCGGGCGGAAGATCGTCGTCTCCAGGTTGATCGTCTTGTCCTGCCCCGTCTTCGGCACCATCACCACCTGCTCCACCACATGCGGCGGCAACGTGGATTGCGCGATGCTCACACCGCACCACGCCATGCCCGCCGCAGCGGCCAGCAGGAGCGTGAAAGCGCGGACGGAGGCAACAGCTCGGGACATGACAACAACCAACCTTCAGGAGAAAACGCACTACATGCGGAAGACGCCGAACTTCATCTCGCCGATCGGCGCGTTGAGGCTGGCGGACAAACCAAGGCCGAGTACGGTGCGCGTCTGCGCGGGATCGATGACGCCATCGTCCCAGAGCCGCGCGCTCGCAAAATACGGATGGCCCTGGTGTTCATACTGCTCGCGGATCGGGGACTTGAACGCTTCCTCTTCGTCAGCGCTCCACTTGCCGCCCTTGGCCTCGATACCATCGCGGCGCACCGTCGCGAGCACACTCGCGGCCTGCTCGCCACCCATCACCGAAATCCGCGCGTTCGGCCACATCCACAGGAAACGCGGCGAATACGCGCGGCCACACATGCCGTAATTGCCCGCGCCGAACGAGCCGCCGATGATGACCGTGAACTTCGGCACCTGCGCCGTGGCCACTGCCGTGACCATCTTCGCGCCATTGCGCGCGATGCCTTCGTTCTCGTACTTGCGGCCCACCATGAAGCCCGTGATGTTCTGCAGGAACACCAGCGGAATCTTGCGCTGACAGCACAGTTCGATGAAGTGCGCTCCCTTGAGGGCCGACTCCGAGAACAGGATGCCGTTGTTGGCAATGATGCCCACCGGGTAGCCCCAGATCCGCGCGAAGCCGCAGACCAGCGTGGTGCCGTAGCGCGCCTTGAACTCGTCGAACTCGGAGCCATCGACGATGCGCGCGATGACTTCGCGCACGTCATACGGCTTGCGCGTATCGGTAGGAATCACACCGTACAGTTCCTCCACCGGATACAGCGGCTCCTGCGGTTCGTGCAATCGGATCTGGTCGGGCTTGCGACGGTTCAGGTGCTGCACGATATTGCGCGCGAGCGAGAGCGCGTGATGATCGTTCTGCGCGAAGTAGTCGGCCACGCCTGACAGCCGCGTATGCACGTCCGCGCCGCCGAGATCTTCCGCGCTGACTTCTTCACCGGTAGCCGCCTTCACCAGCGGCGGACCGCCCAAAAAGATCGTGCCCTGGTTCTTGATGATGATCGACTCGTCGCTCATCGCGGGTACATACGCACCGCCCGCCGTGCACGAACCCATCACCACGGCGATCTGCGGAATGCCCTGCGCGGACAGGTTCGCCTGGTTGAAGAAGATGCGGCCAAAGTGATCGCGATCGGGAAACACATCGTCCTGATTGGGCAGGTTCGCACCGCCCGAATCCACGAGGTAGATGCACGGCAGGTTGTTCTGCTCGGCGATCTCCTGCGCGCGGATATGTTTCTTGACCGTCATCGGGTAATACGTGCCACCCTTCACCGTGGCGTCGTTGCAGACGATCACGCACTCCTGCCCGGCCACGCGACCAATACCGGTGATGATGCCCGCGCCGGGCGCGGCATTGTCGTACATGTCGTACGCGGCCAGTTGCGACAGTTCGAGGAACGGCGTGCCCGGATCGAGCAGTTGCTGCACGCGGTCACGCGGCAGCAGCTTGCCGCGCCCGAGGTGCTTGTTGCGCGCGTCCTCGCCGCCGCCTTCGGCCAGCTTGGCGATCTTCTGGCGCAGGTCCGCCACCAGCGCCTGCATCGATTCGGCATTCGCCTTGAACGATTCGGCGCGTGCGTTCAGTTTGGTTTCCAGCGTGGGCATGTCTCTTCCTGTGGATGCTTTTTACGTTGCCTGCTTTTGCCGGGTACTACCTGTACTGCCTTGCTTCAATCCTGCTCTTTCAGCTCGCCGTCGATATAGAGCCAGCGCGCCGGAGTATTCGGCTCGCGCGGCTCGAAGACGAAGCGGCTCAGTTCCTCCATGCGATGCGCGCGCCCGCCCACCTTGTAGCGCGCCACAAACGCCACCGTGGCGTGCGTGTCGTCCTGCTGCACGTGCGATTTCACGGTGAGTCCGAGCCAGCGCGTGCCGTTGTCGAACGACAGGTCCTCGGGGCATGTCGAACCATGCCAGGTCTGCCGCAGCCATCCTGCATCGCCCAGCACATAGGCGCTGTAGCGCGAGCGCATCAGCGCCTCGGCGGTGGCTGGCACGGCCTCGCCACGATGAAACCGTCCGCAGCAACTGGCGTAAGGCCCATTGCCGCAGGGGCACGCTGCGGCTGCTGCATCGGCGGCGCGCTTTTTCGTCATCCGATCAGCTCCGGCAGATCGCGCATATCCGTAAAGATCGTCTTCGCACCCGCCGCGCGCAGTTCATCGGCCGAGTTCAGCGCCGCGTAACCGAACACGGTCATACCGGCCGCGACACCCGCCGTGGTGCCCGTGGGGCTGTCCTCGATCACCGCGCAGCGCGACGGGTCCACGCCCATCGTGCGCGCCGCCAACAAGTACACATCCGGCGCGGGCTTGGTGTGTTCCACCTCGGTCGACGAAAAGATGTGTTCGCGCTCGTCATCGACGAACAGGTCGATCAGTCCCGTATGGTTCAGTTGCAGCTTCACCTTGATGCGGTCCGCGCCCGACGCCACGCAAACCGGCAGCCCGCTTGCCTTGATCCCCTCGATGGCCTGCCGGATATACGGCACCGCCTCGAGTTCTGCCTGGAGCGTGGCGTTGCGGCGCACGAACCAGTCCGACAGAAAGTTCTCGGGCAACGGGCGGCCGAGACGGGCCTCGATGTTGCCGAGTTCGTCCTTGACGGCGC
This sequence comes from Cupriavidus sp. DL-D2, assembly GCF_039710735.1. NCBI lineage: Bacteria > Pseudomonadati > Pseudomonadota > Betaproteobacteria > Burkholderiales > Burkholderiaceae > Cupriavidus > Cupriavidus sp. DL-D2. The sequence continues at coordinate 15,363 of NZ_JBDKXK010000040.1, forward strand.
GCCCAAGGAACCATCGCTTCGAGTCTTCGAGCGAGATCTCGATGCCCAGTTCGTTGAGCACGCGATTCAGCAGGCGATGGACGATGGGCTCGCTGTCGACGAGCACGCCGTCGCAGTCGAAGATCACACAATCAAAACGGGCGGACTGGTTTGCTACGGTCATGCGGGTTTCTTTTCCTTCGTCATGTCATTGCCGCCAACGGCGCGGAGTTCGGTAGGCCGTTGGCCTTTCAAATGGGCTTCCACCTGCTGGAAGCGGTCAAAGCCCCAGAACGGTTCGCCGTCGATGATGACGAAAGGCGAGCCGAACACGCCCTTGGCCATCGCTACGTCGATCTCCGACTTGAGCTGGTCCTTGATCTGGTAGCTCGTGGCGCCTTCGTTCATGGCCACGGCATCGATGCCGAGCGCCTCGGCCAGTTTTGCCAGTTCCGCAGGCTCGGCGATATTGATGTCATCGACAAACAGCGCGCGGTACACGGCCTTGGCGAAAGCCGTAGCCACGTCGCCACCGCGATGGTTCTGCAGCCACAGCACGGCACGCGCGGCGTGCTGCGTCGGCAGCGGGAAATGCGTGGGGCGCTTGTATTCGATGTTGTGGAACGCAGCGGTGCGCTCGAAATCGCGCCAGCAGTACTCGCCCTTGAGCGGAATCGACGGCAGCGGCGACGACCCCGTGGTCTTGAACACCACACCCAGCAAGATGGGATGCCACAGCACGCCACGCCCATACTTCTGCGCGATCTCGTCGATGCGTGTGCTCGCGAAATAGCCGTAGGGCGAGGAGAAATCGAAATAGAAATCGATGGGGCTGGTCATCGCAAGGTGGCTCCGGTGAGGATGCGTTTCAGGGGCGTTTCAACTACGTTTCAGGTACGTCTCAACGTTGCAGCTTATCCAAACTTCTACGAGCTATCCAAGCGCGCGGGCGATCAAAATCTTCTGGATATCGCTGGTGCCTTCGTAGATCTGGCACACGCGCACATCACGATAGATCCGCTCCACCGGGAAATCGTTCACATAACCATACCCGCCGAACACCTGGATGGCATCCGAGCACACGCGCTCGGCCATCTCGCTGGCGAACAGTTTTGCCATCGCGGCTTCCTTCAGGCAGGGCCGGCCGGCATCCTTCAATGATGCCGCGTGCCACACCATCTGGCGCGCCACCTCGATCTGCGTCGCCATGTCCGACAGCCGGAACTGCACGGCCTGATGCTGGAACAGCGGCTGGCCGAAGCTCTCGCGTTCCTTCGCATACGCCAGCGCGGCGTCGAACGCGGCGCGCGCCATGCCGATGCTTTGCGAAGCAATGCCGATGCGTCCGCCTTCCAGACCGGACAGCGCCATCTTGTAGCCTGCGCCTTCCTCGCCCAGCAGGCAATCCGCCGGCACGCGGCAATCCTCGAATACGATCTGCGCGGTATCCGAGGAATGCTGGCCGAGCTTGTCTTCCAGACGCGCGACGATGTAGCCCGGCGTCGAAGTCGGCACCAGGAAGGCGCTGATGCCGCGCTTGCCTGCAGCCTTGTCGGTCACCGCCATGACGATCGCCACATCGGCATGCTTGCCGCTGGTGATGAACTGCTTCACGCCGTTGAGCACGTAGTGATCGCCATCGCGCGTGGCCGTGGTGCGCAGCGCCGATGCATCGGAACCCACGTGCGGCTCGGTCAGGCAGAACGCGCCAAGCATCTCGCCGCGCGCCAGCGGCACGAGCCACTTCTGCTTCTGTGCATCGTTGGCAAACGCCATCAGCATGCTGCACACCGGGCAGTTGTTGACGCTGATGACCGTCGATGTGCCGCCATCACCCGCTGCGATCTCTTCGAGGATCAGCGCCAGCGACAGATAGTCGAGCCCCGCGCCGCCCAGTTCCTCGGGTACGGCCACGCCATAGGCACCGAGCCGCGCGAGTTCGCGATGCACGTCCTTGGGGAACGTCTTGTCGCGGTCCCACTGCGCGGCCTGCGGCGCGATCACGTCCTGCGCAAACTGGCGCACGGCGTCGCGGATCATTTCCTGTTCGGGGGTCAGCAGCATGTACGTTGTCTCGCGTGATGCGGCACGGGCGCACCCTTACCAGGGGATCGGCGTGCCGTCGTAGTTGTGGAAACTGCCGTTATCGGTCTGCGTCAGGCCAGCCAGCGTGCGACGAATGCCGGCCACGCTCTGCTGCGGCGTGAGGTCGGCCTGCGGTCCACCCATGTCGGTCTGCACCCAGCCCGGATGCAAGGCCACGCAGATGGCATGGCGCGCGTCTAGCGATACGGACTTGAGCACCGCGTTGACCGCTGCCTTGCTGATGCGGTACATCCACGCGCGGTTGCTCTCCATCCCGCCGATGCTGCCCATCTTCGATGACAGCACGGCCAGCACGCCGCCGCGCCCGTGATTGCCGGTCTCGACGAACGGCAGCAGCAACGGCAATGCCATCATCGGCCCCAGCACGTTGCTGTGCATCACCGCATCGAAATCCTGTTTCGGAATCGGCTGCGCGCCCTCGGTACGCGGCCCGATCACGCCGGCGTTATAGATCGCCACGTCGATCGTCTCGCCATCGAGCTTCCAGCCCAGGCCCGCTACCGCTGCGGCATCGGTCAGGTCCAGCTTGTGCGCCTCGGCGCCAAGCGCCTTGATCGCTTCGATACCTTCATCGCTGCGCGCGGCGGCGATGACGCGCCAGCCATCGGCGCGGTACTGACGGACAAACTCAAGGCCGAGGCCGCGCGAGGCACCGAGAACGAGAGCGGTGGGCATGGGAGAGATTCCTTTTTTGTTATTGGTTATCGATGAAGAACGGTCAGATGATTTCGATGCCGACCGCCGTGGCTTCGCCGCCGCCAATGCAGAGGCTGGCCACGCCGCGCTTGCCGCCGGTCTTGCGCAGCGCGCCGATCAGCGTGGTCATGATGCGCGCGCCCGATGCACCGATCGGATGACCCAGCGCACACGCGCCGCCGTGGATGTTGACCTTGTCGTGCGGAATCTTGAGATCGTGCATCGCAGCCATCGGCACCACGGCAAATGCCTCGTTGATTTCGAACAGGTCCACGCTGTCGCTGGTCCAGTCGAGCTTGCGATACAGCTTGGCGATGGCATCGACGGGCGCGGTCGTGAACCAGCCCGGTGCCTGCGCGTGCGAGGTATGGCCGAGCATGCGCGCCAGCGGCTGCAGGCCCAGCGATGTTGCGGTGGATTCGCGCATCATCACCAGCGCGGCGGCACCGTCATTGATCGACGACGACGATGCCGCAGTGATCGTGCCGTCCTTCGCAAACGCGGCTTTCAGCGACGGGATCTTGTCGACCTTGATGCGGCGCGGACCTTCATCGGTGTCGATCACGGTATCGCCACCCTTGCCCGAGATCGTCATCGGCACGATCTCCCAGCGGAAGTCGCCCTGCTCCGTGGCACGCTGCGCACGTCGCACCGACTCCATCGCGAACGCATCCTGCTGCTCGCGCGTGAACTGATACTTGGCCGCGCATTCCTCGCCGAAGGTGCCCATCGCGCGACCCTTCTCGTATGCATCTTCCAGACCGTCCAGCATCATGTGGTCGTAGATCATGCCGTGGCCGATGCGATAGCCGCCGCGCCCCTTCGGGATCAGGTACGGCGCATTGGTCATGCTCTCCATGCCGCCCGCCACGGCGATATCGAACGAGCCAGCCAGCAGCCCGTCATACACGCTCATCGCCGCGCGCATGCCCGACCCGCACATCTTGTTGACCGTGGTACACGCCACACCGAGCGGCAGCCCCGCACCAAGCGCGGCCTGTCGTGCCGGCGCCTGACCCTGTCCTGCTGGCAGCACGCAGCCGAACACGACTTCCTGCACCTGATCCGGCTGAAGACCGGCCCGCTCCACTGCTGCACGAATCGCCGCCGCGCCAAGCTGCGGCGCCGTCAGGCTACTGAGTTCACTCTGAAACGCGCCCATCGGGGTGCGTGCCGCAGAAACGATGACTACGTGATCTTGCATGTCTGTCTCCTCGTGAAGCGGGGGGTTCTGATGACGGGTTCAGCGGATCGATGCCTGTGGCGGTTCGCCGTATTGCTGGAGTGCGGCAGCGGTCTGCGTCTGCAATTCGTCGTTGTTGCTGGCGGCCATGCCCAGATCGCGCAGCAGGCCGTCGGACACGCCATAGATCCAGCCGTGTACGGTCACTTCCTGACCGCTGGCCCATGCATCCTGCAGCACGGTGGTCTGGCAAACGTTGTTGACCTGTTCGATCACGTTCAGCTCGCACAGACGCGTATGCGCATCGTCTTCACGCAGCACGGTGCCGAGATAGGCGGAATGCTTGTCGGCCACATCGCGCACATGGCGCAACCAGTTGTCGGCCAGGCCCACGCGCTCGCGCTTGAGCGCCACCTTGACGCCACCGCAGCCATAGTGACCCACCACGGTGATGTGGCGCACCTTGAGCACTTGCACAGCAAACTGGATCACCGACAGCGCATTCAGGTCGCTGTGCGCGATCACGTTGGCGATGTTGCGATGGACGAAGACTTCGCCGGGGGCCAGGCCCAGGATCTGGTTGGCGGGCACGCGCGAATCGGAGCAGCCGATCCACAGGTACTCGGGCGCCTGCTGGTTGGCCAGGCGCGTGAAGAATTCGGGGTCTTCCGCGTTGACGCGGTCTACCCATTCGCGATTGTTGCGGAACAGCTGGGCGATGGCTTCACTCATGCTGCCCTCCTTGCGTCGTCGATTGTTGCGCCGCCGTAGCGGTGATGAAAACGGTCATGCTGTGAATAGGCAAAAAAGTCATGGACATGACCGGCCAGAAGCCGGTCTTTGTAGTGCTGCCACATGGCAGCGTCAAAGAAATCGGGATGATGCCGCAGGAACGCGGCGCGCACGCGCGGATCGCCAAGCAGGAACGTGCGGTAGGTCTCCGGAAAGACATCGTGCGGACCTACGGTGTACCACACGTCGCCTGACATTTCCTCCTCTTCGTTGCGCGGCTCGGGCACGCGGCGGAAATTGCAGTCGGTCAGGTACTCGATTTCGTCGTAGTCATAGAACACCACGCGGCCATGGCGCGTGACGCCGAAATTCTTGTAGAGCATGTCGCCCGGGAAGATGTTCGCGGCGATCAGTTCCTTGATGGCATCGCCATACTCACGGATGCCGTGATCCACCTGTTCGTCGCTGCCGTCCTTGAGCCAGATGTTCAGCGGCGTCATGCGACGCTCGATATAGACGTGCCGTACCACGATCTCGTCGGTGCCATCCTTCGCACGCTGATATTCGAGCATCGACGGTGCATGCTGTTCCAGTTCGCGCAACAGCGCGTCATCGAAGCGCGACAGCGGAAATGCCACGTTCGAATATTCAAGCGTATCGGCCATGCGGCCCACGCGGTCGTGCTGCTTCACGAGCTGGTACTTCGACTTCACCCCTTCGCGCGTGGTTTCCTTGGGCGCGGGGAACGTATCGCGGATCACCTTGAACACGTACGGGAACGAGGGCAGCGTGAACACCAGCATCACCAGACCCTTGATGCCGGGCGCGCTGATGAAGCGATCCGACGAGTGCTGCAGGTGATGCAGGAAATCGCGATAGAACAGGTTCTTGCCCTGCTTGTGCAAACCCAGGCTCGAATAGATCTCGGCGCGCGCCTTGCGCGGTAACAGGTCGCGCAGGAACGTGACGTAGGCCGACGGAATCTCCATATCGACCATGAAGTACGCATGCGCGAACGAGAACAGGATCAGCAGTTGCTCGGGCCGCAGCAGGACCGCGTCGAGCACCAGCTTGCCGGACGCGCCATGGATGACCGGGATCACCATCGGCCAGGTCTGGTCGCCGTTGACGATGCGTCCAATGATGAAGGCCGACTTATTGCGGAAGAACAGCGACGACAGCGTATGCACCTGGAAATTCGGCGCCACGGTGAACGCGCCGGCATGTTCGTCGATGGCCTTGAGCACGTAGCCCACATCGCGCCGCAGATCTTCGAATGGCAGGTCGAGCTGGAAGTTATGCACGACCCGTTCGAAGCAGGCCGCCATGCCCTCGCGGCTGCCCGGATAGTAGGCACGGTATGTGGGCCGCATCGGCGACTCTTCGTTCTCGATGTATTCCGTCGAGATGGCCGGGCGCACAAAGATGAAATCGTTGTTGAAGTACGAACGATGCAGGATGCGCGTGCAGACCGAGTTGAAAAACGTCTCGGCCAGTTCGGGCTGGTGGTGGTTGGTCAGCAGGCCGATGTAGTGCAGCTTGATCTGCTGCCAGATGGTGTCGTCGATATGCTCGGCGTCGTATTCGTCCTGCAGCAGCACCTCGCATTCGCGCACGCGTTCGTTGTAGAACGCGATACGGTCGCGCTGCAGTTGCTGCAGCCCGTGCCAGTCAGCCGCCTCGAAGCGCGTCTTCGCCTGAATGCTGACTTCGCGAAACAGCCGGTAATGCTTGTCGAACCCGTCCAGCATGGTCCGCGCCACATCGTAGGCAATCTGCGAGGAAAGCAGCTTGGGGAAGTGGGACATGGACGGGCGGTTCCGAGCAAGAAAGAAAACGCGAAAGGCAGTCGAGATTGTAAGGGCGTTCGGCACTTACCATTGGGTATCCCCGCTGGCGAGAACCGAACGCGCGCCGATTACATCGTTTCCGCGAACAATTCGCGGCCGATCAGCATGCGGCGGATTTCCGAAGTGCCCGCGCCGATCTCGTACAGCTTGGCATCGCGCCACAGCCGGCCCACCGGGTATTCGTTGATATAGCCATTGCCGCCCAGGATCTGCACCGATTCGCCCGCCATCCACGTGGCCTTCTCGGCGGTGTACAGGATCACGGCCGCGCAATCCTTGCGCACCTGGCGCACATGATCGGTGCCCAGCGAATCCAGGTTCTTGCCCACCGTGTACAGATAGCTGCGTGCCGCCTGCAGCGTGGTGTACATATCGGCCACCTTGCCCTGGATGAGCTGGAATTCGCCAATGCTCTGGCCGAACTGCTTGCGGTCGTGGATGTACGGCGTCACCACGTCCATGCACGCCTGCATGATGCCGACCGGGCCCCCGGACAGCACGGCGCGCTCGTAGTCCAGCCCGCTCATCAACACCTTGGCGCCGCTGTTTTCCGCGCCGAGGATGTTTTCCACGGGCACTTGCACGTCCTGGAACACCAGTTCGCCGGTGTGCGAGCCGCGCATGCCGAGCTTGTCCAGCTTCTGCGCGACCGAGAATCCCTTCATGCCCTTCTCGACGATGAAGGCGGTCATGCCGCGCGCGCCCAGGTCCGGCTCGGTCTTGGCGTAGACCACCAGCACGTCGCAGTCAGGACCGTTGGTGATCCACATCTTGGTGCCGTTCAGCACGTAGCGATCGCCCTTGAAGTCCGCGCGCAGCTTCATGCTGACCACATCGGACCCAGCGTTCGGCTCGCTCATCGCCAGCGCGCCGATCCAGTCGCCGGATACCAGCTTCGGCAGGTACTTTGCCTTCTGCGCAGCCGTGCCGTTACGGTGGATCTGGTTCACGCACAGGTTCGAATGTGCGCCATAAGACAGGCCGACTGATGCCGACGCGCGGCTGATCTCTTCCATCGCGATCATGTGCGCGAGGTAGCCCATGTTGGCGCCGCCATATTCCTCGGCCACCGTGATGCCCAGCACGCCGAGATCGCCCATCTTCTTCCAGGCATCCATCGGAAACTGGTCGGTGCGGTCGATCTCGCCGGCACGCGGTGCCAGTTCGGCCTGCGCCCAGTTGCGCACGGATTCGCGCAGCATCTCGATGTCCTCGCCGAGATCGAATCTGAGGCCGGGAAGTTCGGTCATGGTTGTCTCCTGATTTGGCGTTTTGCTTGCGTTGTCTGGCTTTGGCTGTGTCGCTATTTTATTGACGTTTACGTAAACGTCAATTAGGTACGATGCGCAGGTTCGGACTCTTCTCTCACGCTGCCTGGCTGGTGCCTGCCGCGTGATGTGCCGCCAGCAGCGCCTTGCACTGCCGCTCGTGCTGGTCGATCTCGGCAAGCTGCGCCTGCAGGTCTTCCATCTGGCGTTCCAGCGTGCCGCGATGCTGTGACAACAGATGCAGAAATCGTTCGAGTTGCGGCGCCGTATCGCGCGGAGATTCGTAAAGATCCAGAATCTCGCGGATCTCGTTGAGAGTGAGCCCTAACCGCTTGCCGCGCAGCGTCAGCTTGAGGCGGGTCCGCTCGCGGCTGTTGTAGACGCGCTTGCGTCCGCTGGGGCCTTCACGGTCGGGCGACAGCAGACCCTGATCCTCGTAGAAACGGATGGCGCGTGGCGTGACTTCGAACTCGCGCGCGAGGTCCGTGATCGTGTAGGTGGCGGAAGATGGCTGAGCCGACATATGGCGTCCTGCGAAAGTGAACGATCGTTCGTGGATTCGTTGCGCGATCAAGTTTTTCGTCTAAGATGACGAACGTGGGTCGCAGATTGACGTTAACGTTAGCGTCAACTTCCCCGCCTGACAATCGACATTCGAGAGCGCGCCGGCAAAAGCCCCGAGCGCGCCGGTTTTTCCGTGAGACATCCCATGAACGCACTCGAACATCAGCTCCAGTATCCGTTTGGCGAAACCATGCCTGAACCGGGCAAGCGACAGGAGGTGGCGCCCGGCGTCTACTGGCTGCGCATGCCGCTGCCGTTTGCGCTGGACCACATCAACCTGTGGCTGGTCCGTGACCGCATCGAAGGCCGCGACGGCTGGACGATCATCGACTGCGGCATCACCAACGACACCATCAAGGCCCACTGGGAAACGATCTTCGCCAACGAACTCGAAGGGCTGCCCGTCCTGCGCGTGCTGGTGACCCACTGCCATCCCGATCACGTCGGGCTGGCGCACTGGATCTGCGGCCAGTGGGATGTGCGTTTGTGGATGAGCCTGGGCGACTACATGACCGCGCGCGTGATGGCCGGCGGCTCGGGCGTGGGTTCGAATGCGGGCGGCGATTTCGCGGCCAGCCACTTCGCGCGCCATGGCCTGACCGATGAAGACCATCTCGAAAAGCTGCGGGCGCGCAAGGCGTACTACCCGTCGATGGTGCCCGACGTGCCCACGCAATACCGTCGCCTGATGGATGGCGACACGGTGGAAATGGGCGCCGATCCGGCCACGTCGTCGTGGCGCGTGATCACGGGGTACGGTCACGCACCGGAACATGTGGCGCTCTACAACGCCGCCACCAACGTGCTGATTTCCGGCGACATGGTGCTGCCGCGCATCTCGACCAATGTCAGCGTCTTCGACATGGAGCCGGAAGCTAATCCGCTGCAGCTCTACCTGGATTCGCTCGGCAAGTACGACGACCTGCCTGCCGATGTATTGGTATTGCCTTCGCATGGTCGCCCGTTCCGCAACATCCACACGCGCATCCGCCAGTTGCACGAGCACCATGTGGATCGCCTGGCCGAAACGCTCGACGCCTGCGCGGAAAAGCCCTGCCATGCCGTGGATATCGTCAGCGTGATCTTCCGTCGCCAGTTCGACATCCACCAGTTGACGTTCGCGATTGGCGAATCGCTCGCGCACCTGCATGCGCTGTGGCATCGCGGCGAACTGGTGCGCCATACGGGCGAGGACGGCATCATCCGCTTCACGAAAGCCTGATGCTTTCTCTGCTGGCGACGGTCAGATACCGGCCGCCGCCAGTGCCTGCAGATACTTCGCACCGGCCACGGCGCGGCTGCCGTACCACGACAGCATCTCGCCATCCACCAGCAGCACAGGCTTGCCGATCTGGCGCTCCAGCGCATCGGCATGATCCTCGGTGAAGCGGTACGGTTCGGTCGATAGCAGCACGGCGTCCAGCTCACGCACCAGTGCATCGCTCCATTTGAACGTCGGATAGCGCTCGCCTTCCGCATTGGGACGGCTGCAATCGCCATCGACACAGGCCACGAGCGCATCGTCGGGCCACGTCGACCAATTCACGAGCGCGAGCATCTGACTGATATAGGTGGCGCGCGACACCGTCATCCATGGGTCTTGCCAGATGGCGTAGAGCACGCGTCGTGGCGTCCATTTGTGTGCGCGCAGTGCATCGAGTGCTTCGCGCAAATTGAAGGATAGCCGCGCTGCCTCGGCCTGCTTGTCGAAGATGCCGCCGAGCAATGTGTACAGCGCGAAGTTATCGTCGGGACGACACGGATGGGTGACGATCACATGCGGCACGAAGCTGCGGATCTCATCGACGGTCTCCTTTCGGTTCTCGTCGATGTTGACGATGACGTGCGTCGGCGCCAACGCGCGCAAGCGATCCACCTTCACGTCCTTGGTGCCACCCACTTTCTCCACGGCCCGCACCGCAGGCTCGGGGTGGATGCAGAAGCCGGTGCGCGCGACAATGCGATCAGCGAGGCCGAGATCGAACAGCAACTCGGTGATCGATGGCACGAGCGAGGCGATACGCACCTCGCCGGAAGCGGTGTCGTGTTGCTGGCCGATGGCATCGATCCACATCATGTGTCCCGCGCTTCCGCAGACTTGCGCGGCTTGCGCGGCGCGCGGCGGAACAATGCGTCGTAGAGCCAGAACGGCAGCACGTGCAGCACCGTTGCCACCACACCCATCTGCCACGGAATCACCTTGAACCGCGTGCCACCCGCGATCTCGCGCACCGCCTTGCGCGCGAAGTCATCGGCATCCATCAGGAATGGCATGCGATACGGATTGTGCGCGGTCATCGGCGTGCGGATATAACCCGGTGCGATGGTCACCACGCGAATCCGCTCGCGCGATTGTTCCAGCCGCAGGCTCTCCAGCAGCTTGATCACTGCTGACTTCGACGCACTGTAGGCCCCGCCACCCGGCAAGCCGCGCACACCCGCCACGCTGGCAATGCCAACGAGCGTCCCACGCCAGCCATCGGCGCCCGGGGGCTGCTTGCACATTGGCGAGAGAAACGGCTGGAACGTGGTCAGCGTACCGAACCAGTTGGTATCCATGACGGCACGAAACTGCTCCAGATCCTCACGCTCGCTGGCCACGGTGCCAACCGAAATTCCGGCGTTGGCGATCACCACATCGGGACAGCCCACATGGGCGAGAAAATCGGTGGCGGCGGCCAGCATCGCATCGGCATCGCGCACATCGGCGGTGTAGATGCGTACGGCATCGGGATTTGGCAGGGTGTCGGCAAAAGCCCGCAATGCGTCTTCGCGCCGACCAACGAGACCCAATGCCGCGCCTCGCGCCGCATAGGCCCGCGCCAGCGCCTGGCCAATGCCGCTGGACGCACCCGTGAGAAAGATCTTTTGATTTGGCATGGGGTGGAATATAGCTGGTTCAACCGCTTCCCTTGGTTTACTCCCCTCTCCCGCTTGCGGGAGAGGGGCGGGGGAGAGGGCCAGCGATTCAAATTGAGACAAGTCGGCAAGCAGAACTTCCTGCCCTCGCCCCCAGCCCCTCTCCCGCCATGCGGGAGAGGGGCGGGGGAGAGGGCCAGCGATTCAAATTGAGACAAGTCGGCAAGCAGAACTTCCTGCCCTCTCCCCCAGCCCCTCTCCCGCCATGCGGGAGAGGGGAGTAAACAATCAGGGATTCAAGCGCCCATAAAAAAACCCGGCGACACCGCCGGGTTTTTTGTCTTACCTCAAGCGCTCAAACGCTCAAAGCTTCTTTCCACGTACGCCGTCGACCAGGAAGTCCATGGTCTTGATCGCGTTGGGAATCGTGCCGGCGATCGAGGGCGAGGTTTCGTACTTGCCTTGCACCACGACAGTCGGCACGCCATCGATCTTGTACGCATCGGCAATCTTGTTCGCGCGCTGGGCGCTGGTCGTCACCGAGAACGAGTTATAGGTATCGAGCCACTGCTTCTTGTCGATGCCGTTCTGCGCCATGAAGTCGGCGATCTCGTTGGTATCCAGCATGCGCTTGCGTTGCTTGTGGATGGCCTCGAAGACCTTGCCGGTCATGGCGTCGAGCTTGCCGAGCGATTCCAGCGCGTAGTAGATCTTGGTATGCGGCAGCAGGTCGTCACGGAAGGCTACCGGCACGCGCTTGAACACCACGTCCTTGCCCTGCTTCTTGATCCATGCTTCCAGTTCCGGCTCGAAGTCGTAGCAATGCGGGCAGCCGTACCAGAAGAACTCGGTCACTTCGATCTTGCCAGCCGGCACAGCTTGCGGGGCTTTCAGAACGGTGTAGTCCTTGCCTTCGGTCGGCGCGGCCATGGCGGCGGGCGCGGACATCAGCAGGCCGCTCACGGCGGCAACGGTAGCGATCAGTGCGGCAATTTTCTTCATGTTCGAAGGGCCTTACAGGTTGAACGTGCGATGAATGCGTCTGGATGATTGGGGCTAGGACCACGGCCGCGGCGCTTGGTTCACGCCGCCGCCACCCCATCCGGAATTATTGCTTGGTAAAGCGGATGACCGAGGCGTCGAAACCAGCCGACTGCAGGCGGTCCCGCACGCGGTTCATGTCCTCGATCCGGTTGAACGGTCCCACCCGAACGCGGTACATCTTGATCCCGTTGACATCGCGGTCCGTGACCCGCGCCTCGAAGCCCTGCATGGCCAGGTTGGCCTTCTGCCGGTCGGCATCATCCTGCGATCGGAACGCGCCCACCTGCAACAGGTATCCGACCTTGTTGGCATCGGCCTGTGCAATTTCTGCGATCGGATCGGCTACCGGCTTCTCGGCCGGACGCGTCACCGGCTTGTCCGCAGGCTTTTCGGCCGGCTTGTCCGTCGGCTTGATCGGCGTCAGGCCGTTGCCATTTGTCGCACCCGGCTCGGCCGGACGCGTCGTCGCCACGGGCGGCTGGGACGGTGCGGCGGGCGGCTCGGCCTGGCCCACGGGCTTGGCGGGCGTCTTGCTCCACAGCGGACGGTTCGGGTCCGACGGCTCGGCGCTTGGCTGCTGAGGCTGAGTCGGACTCGGCAGCGCGCTGGTCACGTTACCGGGCTCGGTCGCGCGCGGGGTGGCGGGGCCATTGACGCCCTTCTGCTGGAACGGCGCGGGCGACTTGGTGATGTACAACGCGATGACCACGGCAATCGCCAGGCCAACGATCAGGCCGAGCACCAGGCCCAGGAACGTGCCGCCGCGTTGCGTCAGGCGATGGCGGACGGTGCGCGCGGCGCGCTTGGCTTTGTGTTGCATGAAGTCCTCTTCGGTGATGCCGGGGATTATAGAGCCACCTGCACCGGGTTCAGGCTGCCTGTTCCCGATCCATCCGTTGCGGCGCGGACACACCGATCACGGCCAGACCGTTCCTGAGCACCTGACGCGTTGCGGCCAGCAGCGCCAGGCGGGCCCGCTTGACCGTCTCGTCGTCCACGAGCACGCGGTCCGCGTTGTAGAACGCGTGGAAATCCCCAGCCAGATCGCGCAGGTAGAACGCCACGGCATGCGGCGCCAGTTCGCCAGCGGCGGCGGCCAGCATGTCGGGGAACTCCGCCAGACGACGGCCCAGCGCAATGGCCTGCGGGCTGACATCGGCAGCGGTCACGGCCGCCAGGTCCACGCTGGCCAGCTCGGGCAGGCGCGCCTGCCAGTCGGCACCGCCCCATGCCTCGAAGATCGAGCAAATGCGCGCGTGGGCGTACTGCACGTAATACACCGGGTTCTCGTCGTTCTGCTTGAGCGCCAGGTCCACGTCGAACACGAATTCGGTATCGGCCTTGCGCGACAGCAGGAAGAAGCGCACCGCATCGCGGCCCCGCGTGAAGTGCGCAGGCCAGTCGGCCACGGCGCCTTCCAGGCAGCCGCGAATCGTCTCGCTGCCGCCGTTGCTCCATTCGATCAGGTCTCGCACGGTCACGTAGGAACCGGCGCGCTTGGAGATCTTGACCTCCTCGCCGTCCTTCATCACGGTGACCATCTTGTGCAGCACGTAGTCGGGGTAGCCCTGCGGAATGCCGATGTCCAGGCCCTGCAGGCCGGCGCGCACACGGGCAATGGTGCCGTGGTGGTCGCTGCCCTGCACGTTGATGACCTTGGCGAAGCCGCGCTCCCACTTGGTGGTGTGGTACGCCACGTCGGGCACGAAGTACGTGTACGTGCGGTCCGTCTTCTTCATGACGCGATCCTTGTCGTCGCCATCGTCCGTGGTGCGCAGCCACAGCGCGCCTTCGTTCTCGTACGTCTTGCCCTTGGCCACCAGCGACTGCACGGCCGATTCCACGCGGCCATCGCTGTACAGCGACGACTCCAGGTAATAGCGGTCGAACTTCACGCCGAACGCCTGCAGGTCGATGTCCTGCTCGTTGCGCAGATAGGTGACCGCGAACTTGCGGATCGACTCGATATCCTCGATGTTGCCCGATGCCGTGACCGGCTCGCCATCGGAGGCCGCCACGGTCTTGCCAGCCAGGAAGTCGGCAGCGATCTCGGCGATGTAGTCGCCGTTGTAGGCAGACTCGGGCCAGCCTGCGTCACCCGGCTTCATGCCGCGCGCCCGTGCCTGGACGGAGATGGCCAGCGTCTGGATCTGCACGCCGGCGTCGTTGTAGTAGAACTCGCGATGGACCTTCCAGCCCTGCCAGTCCAGCAGGTTGGCCAGCGCGTCGCCCAGCGCGGCCTGTCGGCCGTGGCCAACGTGCAGCGGGCCGGTCGGGTTGGCCGAGACGAACTCCACCAGCACCTGGCCATGCTCGCCGGCGGCCCGGGCACCGTAGCGGTCGCCTTCGGCCAGCACGGCGCGCAGCACCTCGGCGCGGGCGGCCGGGGTCAGGCGCAGGTTGATGAAGCCGGGACCGGCGATTTCCAGCGCGGCCACCAGCACCGAGGCACGCGGATCGGCGTTGACCGCGTCCACCACCTTCTGCGCCAGTTCGCGCGGGTTGGTCTTCAGCGCCTTGGCCACCTGCATGGCGATATTGCACGCCAGGTCGCCGTGGGCGGCTGCCTTGGGGCGCTCGAACGTGACCGCGGGCAGGTTGACGTCGGCCGGGGCCAGCGCACGCACGGCGTCAGTGAACGCGGCGGCGAGTTGTGAGGTCTGAACAGGCAGCATGGATATCTTGGCCTCGAAGGCGGAAGCTGCCGGTTGCGGGCCACGGCCAAGTGAAGGCCGCGCCGCCCAACCGACATTGCAAATCGGGAAACGCGGAATTTTATCAGGTGCTATGCTGACATCATGCGACTGGTCGGGCGCCTGGGGCGCGCGACCCCCCACTCGTGAAAGGAAACATCATGCTGATCACCTTCAAATCCCACGCGGCGCAGGACCTGATCATGATGAAGGACCTTGCCGTCACGCTGCTTGGCATCATCGGCAAGCACCTGGGCGAGCGCGGGGTGATCACGTCCGAGGAGATGCCGGCGGCCATCCGCAAGCTCGAAGCCGCCGTCCTGGACGCGAAGCGGACCCACCCGGCCGATACCACCGTTCACCCCGGCGAACAGGATGACAAGGAAGAGGAACCGCTGCATCTTGGCCAGCGGGCCTACCCATTCCTGGACATGCTGCGCCTCTCGCAGAAGGAAGGCACCGACGTGTTGTGGGGCGTCTGAGCCGCCTTCGCATTCGTTGCTCCCTGCTGCATAACCGTTTCACGGGCGGCCACGCGCCGCCAGCCTTGCTGCATCCGCAGAAAGGCTTCTGAAAGATTTGTCCATCGCCTTCCCCTGCGCACGAAAAAAAACCCGGACACCGTGAGGTGCCCGGGCATCCCGGATCAGGGATTTATCCGGAAAGGGGGTTGCTGCAAGATTGAAGGAAGCAAGACTTCCTTCGAATACGCATGACGTGGCCGTCGGATTGCTCCAGACGCTATTCGTCCGAACGGCGGCCCGCCAACATCAATCCGATACACGCGCCCACCAGGGCGGCAATACCGATGGCCTTCATCGGCGATTCGGCCACGCGCTGGCGGCCGTGATCCACGGCCACGCTGGCCTGGTCTCGCGCCCAGTGCATGCCGTCGAGACTACGTTCGCGCATACGCTCGGCCATCTCGTTGGCGCGCATGCGCAGGCGGCGGCCAGCGGCAAGCCCCTCGGCCGACCCCTCGTGCGCCAGCACGTCGATGGTTTGCTGGAGCTGGGCGATCAGCGCCTTGACTTCATCCGATGCGGGCGTCATGGCGTCGCGGCTATCGCGGGCGGAATGCTTGATCTGGCGAACAGCCGCATCGGCGCTGTCGTGCAGATGGTTGATTTCCTTACGGACCTTCGGATTTTGCGTGAGCATGTATGGACTCCTGTTTTCCGGTTCGGGATCTTTCAGCATGGCGCCCGTCGAGAGACCCGGCGGGCTTAGCCGAGACCTGTCGCGCTTACCGTCGGCGCACCAGGCCCATTACAAACGTCACCAGGGCCACCACCAGGAAGATGAAGAACAGGATCTTGGCAATCTCCACTGCGCCGGCTGCAATGCCACCGAAGCCGAAGATCGCCGCCACCAGGGCGACAATGAAAAAGACGAGTGCGTAATACAGCATGGCCGGTCTCCCGAGGTTAGCGGGCGCCCCGGTATGCCGGTTTGCCCGGCTTGCGCCACGGTGCGCAAGCTCATAGCCTCATGCTAGGGGCCGGCCCTTTGACCGCACACCGAAACCTGACCGATTCAGATGTCAGCCGAGTCCTACATCGCGCCGCGCGCCGCGCCGGATGCGGCGCCGGGCGCGCACCGGTACGATTGACCCCGCTGAAACGATGTGATTCCATGGCCGCCCGTGTGCCCTGCTTTTCGATGGGCGGCGCCTCAACCGGTACTCTCCCGATGGCCAAGCATTCCCTCCTTCTCCGTAATTCCCTGTTGCTGGCCGGGGGCATCGTGCTGACCCTGGCGGTGCTGATCGCATCGGAAACCGGCAACCTGCGGCTGCGCCAGGGCTATACGGAGGCCATCCGCTCGCAGCAGTTGCAAAGTGATCTTGGCGCACTGGCCGCCGAACTCGTCAATGCAGAGGCCGGGCAGCGCGGCTACCTGCTGACCGGCAAGGAGAGCTATCTCGATCCGTACTACAAGGCACTGCCGCACATCACCGACCTGATGGCGCGCATCCGCCAGCATTACGCCGATGACCCCGAGGGGCTGCGGCTGTTTGGCGAGACTTCGCAGTTCGTGACGCGCAAGCTCAACGAGATGGCGCTGACGCTGGTCTACGGCAAGCGCGACGTGGACGTGGCGCTCGACATGATCCGCACCGACTTCGGCAAGCAGACCATGGAAAGCGCGCGGCGCGGACTGGAACAACTGCAGGTGCGCGAGTCCGGCACGGTCACGCACAACCTGGAAGCTGCCGAGCATGACCTGCAGTTGTCGCGTTACGGCATCGGCCTGCTGACCGCCATCAACATCCTGCTGCTCGTCACGGTGGGGCTGGGACACCAGCGCCGCATGACGATGGCCGAGGCGGCCCGCACGCAACTCGAAGAAGAAAGTGCACGGCTCGACCGCAAGGTGCGCGCACGCACGCGGCAACTCTCTGCACTGGCCGCTCACTTGCAACGCGTAACCGAAGACGAGAAGACACGGCTGGCGCGCGAGTTGCACGACGAACTTGGCGCGATCCTCACAGCCATCAAGCTCGACCTGCACTGGGTCAAGATGCGCGTGCAGGCCACCCACCCCGAAGCGCGCGACAAGATCACACGCGTGATGCAGCATGCCGACCAGGCCATCCAGATCAAGCGGCGTCTGATCGAGGATTTGCGGCCCACGGTGTTGCTGAACCTTGGGCTGCGCGAAGCCATCGTCCAGTTGGTGGAAGACGTTGGCGCCCGGAATCAGTGGGAGACCGAACTGGTGCTGCCCGAGTCGCTGCCCCAGTTGCGCGACAACGCCGCTATCGCGATGTACCGCATCGTCCAGGAATCGCTCAACAACGCCAGCAAGTACGCGGAAGCCACGCATGTGTCCGTAATCCTGGCCTGCACCGACCAGCAGATCACGCTGACCATCCGCGACGATGGCCACGGCCTGCCGCCTGACTTCGACGTCACCACCACCGCCGGCCATCACGGTCTGCTCGGCATGGAGCAGCGCGTGCTGGCACTGGGGGGCACGATGCATGTGGATTCCTCGCCGGAACAGGGCGTGACGATTCGGGCAGAGGTGCCGTTGACGACCGCGGTGCTGGCGCCGCCTGAGGAGGCGGCGGAGGTTTGAGGGATTGATGCGGAGAGGGAGAGGTTCTTGTATTTGCTCCCCTCTCCCGCTTGCGGGAGAGGGGCGCAAGACAGTGGGAGATGTGAGCTACCCCGCCGACATCGCATATTCCTCGATCACCCGGAACACCTGCTCCAGCTCCAGCGATTTGTCGAAGAAATAATCCGCACCGGCATCGGCGCACTGGCGCCGGTACATGGATACCTGCGCGTGGTTCGTGTAGACGATGCGGATGCCGGACATGCTGGCTTTCTGCATTTCGCGCAGGACATTGATGCCGTTGCCCTGACGCAGTTGCAGATCGACGATCACCACGTCGTAGTTGCCGCGCGCGGCCAGTCCCACGGCCATGCTCTCCGTATCGGCCCAGTCCACCTCCTTCACAAACGGAAAGGCGGTGAGATATTCCAGCAGCATGCCCCGCAACACCTCCGAGTCCTCGATCAGGAGGACTCGCAGCGAGCGAGGGGAAGAGGCCGTGGCTTGCTCCGGCATGGCTGTTGGAACGGGGCTGGAGGTGGTTATGCGATAGAAGTCCGACGTGAGCTGCGGTGGATACCTATTCGACCAGGCCGTTCTTGATGGCGTAGTAGGTCAGGTCGGCGTTGGTCTTCATACCCATTTTCTCCAGGATGCGCGAGCGGTAGGTGCTCACCGTCTTCACGCTCAGGAACAGTTCGTCGGCGATCACCGAGACAGACTGGCCGCGCGAGAGTTTGCAGAAGATCTGAAACTCGCGCTCGGACAGCGTCTGGTGCACGGGTTGTTCGGTTGGCTTGTCGAGTCCGCCGATCAGCAGGTCTGCCACGACGGGGCTGACATAACGGCGGCCCTGCGCCACGGTGCGGATGGCCTTGACGAGATCGTCCGGCGCGGATTCTTTCGTCAGATAGCCCGACGCGCCCGCACGGATCAGGTTGATCGCGTACTGGTCTTCCGGATAGGTGGACAGGATCAGCACCGGCAGGTTAGGCAGGCGCTGGCGGATCAGCTTGAGTACATCAATGCCGTTGCGATCCGGCATGGAGATATCGAGTACGAGCACGTCGAACTCGCTATCCCGCAACTGCGCCATCACTTCATCGCCGCTCGCGGCTTCGCCCGTCACCTTGATGTCGGGCTCCTCTGAAATGAACTGGCGCAGACCGGCGCGCACGATCTCATGATCGTCGGCGATCAAGACGCGAATCATCGGGTGTCTCCACGGTGAGGGGTACGGCCAGCCTGCCGAAGCACGAACCGGGCCGGTTTCCTGCATTGTAGTGCTGGCGCCGCGCGGAAGATGTCGGTGTCAGGCTGACATGGGCGGGGAGATCCGCGCTGGGGAAATGCTGCACTGCGGCGCACAAAACGACAACGGGCGCCATCACGGCGCCCGTCTTCTCTTCATTATTCCCGACCCCGGCAGATGGCGGTCTGGAGGGTCCCGCCGTCTGCCGGTTGTCAATGGAACAGAGGATTACTGGATCTTGGTGCCGCCATCGGCACCGGCCGAAGCACCCAGCGCGCTGCTTTCGGCGCCGTCCTTCTTCGACTTCGACTTGCTGGCGTGGCTGCCCTTGGTCTTCGTCGTCTTGTCAGCCTTGTGAGCCTTGTCCGCCTTGCCACCCTTGTCGGCATGCGACGCCGCATCGGCTGCGCTCGGGCTGGCCGGCGTTACGGCACCGGTTGCCGCACCGCCAGCATTGACACCGGCGTTCGCGCCAGCGCCCAGGCTGCCCGACGGAGAAGCCGGCGTAGTGGCCGTTATGCCGCCACCGGCTTGCGTACCGGCGGTGACGCCAGTCCCTTGCGCCATCGCCAGCGACGAGGCAGCAGCAATCGACAGGGCAGACAGCGAGATCAGCAGCTTCTTCATGGATGAGACTCCTTGACTGGTATGCACCGCAAGCGAAACATTCGCTGCGGCATTCACGCGGTGTCACGTGAACTGGGTTCCAGTCTAGGGAGCACGACCATGCCGGTCTGTGAGCACTTGTAATGCCCTGTAAGCAGTGGTGAAGACATTGCGGACATGAACGACGATCATCGCGCCGGCATCGCCAGATAACGTCCGCATCGGGAATCCCTTACGCATCAACGTTACCCGCGCGGCGACCACGCAACAAAAAGCCGGGAGGCCGCTGATATGCGGCGTCCCGGCTCTCGCAATGCATTGCAACTGCTTACAGCTGCGACTTCGCCGCTTACAGGTTCGGCGCCAGCGCACGCTCCAGCGTCAGGCGATCCTCGCCACGGCGGGCCACCATATCGTCGAGCTGGTCCTGCCCGATCTTGCCCACGCTGAAGTACGTCGAGTCCGGATGCGACAGGTAGAAACCGCTGACCGATGCCGCCGGCGTCATTGCCAGCCCTTCGGTAATGCCCATGCCGATATCCGCTGCATCGAGATACTCGAACATCGGCGCCTTGACCGTGTGTTCCGGGCAGGCCGGATAGCCCGGCGCCGGACGGATGCCGCGATACGTTTCGTCGATCAACTGCTCGTTGCTCAGCGACTCCGCCGCGTCGTAACCCCACAAGTCCTTGCGCACGCGCTCGTGCAGGCATTCGGCAAACGCCTCGGCCAGACGGTCGGCCAGCGACTTGAGCATGATCGCGCTGTAGTCGTCGTGATCGGCTTCGAACTGCGCTTCCTTCTTGTCCACGCCGATACCGGCCGTCACCGCGAACACGCCGATGTAGTCGGCCACGCCGCTCGACTTCGGCGCAACGAAATCCGCCAGGCAGCGGTTCGGACGCTTCACACCATCCACCACGGGACGCTCGCTCTGCTGGCGCAGGTTGTGCCACGTCATGGCGACCTGCGTGCGCGACTCGTCCGTGTAGATCTCGATATCGTCGTCGTTGACGGTATTCGCCGGCAGCAGCGCGATCACACCATTGGCCGACAGCCAGCGGCCCTGGATCAACCGGGCCAACATGCTCTTGCCATCGGAGAAGACGCGGCGCGCCGATTCGCCAACGATCTCGTCGTTGAGGATGTCGGGGAATTTGCCAGCCAGATCCCAGGTCTGGAAGAACGGGCCCCAGTCGATGTACTTGGCGAGTTCGGACAGATCGTAGTTGCGGAACACGCGGCGGCCGATGAACTTCGGCTTCGGCGGCACATAGGTGCTCCAGTCGATCGGCGTCTTGTTCGCACGCGCCTCGGCCAGCGTCACCATCGGCGTGGCCTTCTTGTTGGCGTGCTGCGTGCGGATGCGGTCGTAATCGGACTTCAACTCGTCCAGGTACTTCGCGGCGCCTTCATCGGAGAGCAGGCTCGACGCCACGCTGACCGAGCGCGAGGCATCGGGCACGTACACCACCGGGCCATCGTAGTTCGGTGCGATCTTGACGGCGGTGTGCACGCGCGACGTGGTGGCGCCACCAATCAGCAGCGGAATCTTCTTGATGCGGAAGTAGTCGTCGCGCTGCATCTCGGACGCCACGTACGCCATTTCTTCCAGCGACGGCGTGATCAGCCCCGACAGGCCCACGATGTCCGCGCCCTCGACCTTGGCACGCGCCAGGATCTCGTTGCACGGGACCATCACGCCCATGTTGACCACTTCATAGTTGTTGCACTGGAGCACCACCGACACGATGTTCTTGCCGATGTCGTGCACGTCGCCCTTCACCGTCGCAATCACGATCTTGCCGCGTGCGCGCACATCGCCACCAGCCTCGGCCAGCAGACGCTTCTCTTCTTCGATGTACGGCAACAGATGCGCCACGGCCTGCTTCATCACGCGCGCGCTCTTGACCACCTGCGGCAGGAACATCTTGCCCGCGCCGAACAGGTCGCCCACCACGTTCATGCCGTCCATCAGCGGGCCTTCGATCACCTCGATCGGACGACCGCCGCGCGCCGCCACTTCCCGGCGCACTTCCTCGGTGTCCTCGACGATGAACGTGGTGATGCCATGCACCAGTGCGTGCGTCAGACGCTGCGACACCGGCACCGGCTGCTCCGGCGTGCCGCGCCAGGCCAGGTTCTCTTCCTTCTTCTGGCCGCCGCCCTTGAACTTGTCGGCAATCTCCAGCAGACGATCGGTGGCGTCATCGCGACGATTCAGCACGACGTCTTCCACGCGCTCGCGCAGCTCCGGATCGAGCTGGTCATACACGCCGAGCTGGCCGGCGTTGACGATGCCCATGTCCATGCCCGCCGCAATGGCGTGATACAGGAACACGGTGTGGATCGCCTCGCGCACCATGTCGTTGCCGCGGAACGAGAACGACACGTTCGACACGCCGCCGCTCACCTTGGCATACGGCAGGTTCTGCTTGATCCAGCGCGTGGCCTCGATGAAGTCCACCGCGTAGTTGTTGTGCTCCTCGATACCGGTCGCCACCGCGAAGATGTTCGGATCGAAGATGATGTCTTCGGGCGGGAAGCCCACTTCGTTTACGAGAAAGTCATAGCTGCGCTTGCAGATCTCGGTCTTGCGCGCGAACGTGTCGGCCTGCCCCTTCTCGTCGAAGGCCATCACCACACTGGCCGCACCATAGCGGCGAATCATCGTGGCGTGGTGGCGGAACTGCTCCTCGCCCTCCTTGAGCGAGATCGAGTTCACCACAGCCTTGCCCTGCACGCACTGCAGGCCCGCTTCGATCACGTCCCACTTCGACGAGTCGATCATGATCGGCACGCGCGCGATGTCCGGCTCCGACGCAATCAGATTCAGGAAGCGCACCATCGCCGCCTTCGAATCGAGCATTGCCTCGTCCATGTTGATGTCGATGATCTGCGCGCCATTCTCGACCTGCTGGCGCGCCACGGCCAGCGCCTCGTCGAACTGGCCGTTCAAAATCATCCGCGCGAATGCCTTGGAACCGGTGACGTTGGTGCGCTCGCCAACGTTGACGAACAGCGTGTCGTCATCGATCGTGAACGGCTCCAGGCCGGACAGGCGCATCGGACGCGGGGGCAGGTGTTGCTGGCTCATGATTCTTTTCTCTATGCTCGGTGCGTGCGATGCGTCAGGCGGCGGTGTCTTCGACGACGTTTTCGGAATAGTTGGCCCATACACGCGGCGCCTTGTTGGCGACCCGCTTGGCGATGGCCGCGATGTGGTCCGGCGTGGTGCCGCAGCAGCCGCCGACCAGATTCACGAGACCCGAGGCCGCGAATTCCTCCACCAGTGCCGAGGTGACCTCCGGGGTTTCGTCGAAGCCGGTATCGCTCATCGGATTCGGCAGGCCCGCGTTCGGATAGCACGACACGGCGGCGTCGCAGATCTTGGCCAGCTCGGCCACGTACGGGCGCATCAGCGTGGCACCCAGCGCGCAGTTCAGGCCGAAGGTGACCGGACGCGCATGGCGCAGGCTGTTCCAGAACGCTTCCACGGTCTGGCCGGACAGGATGCGGCCAGAGGCATCGGTCACAGTGCCCGAGATCATCACGGGTACGCGCTCGCCGGTGTCCTCGAACAGTTGGTCGATGGCAAACAGTGCAGCCTTGGCGTTGAGCGTGTCGAAGATCGTCTCGACCAGGAACACATCGGCGCCGCCTTCGAGCAGGGCCTTGCCTTGCTCGTAGTACGAGTGGCGCAGTTCCTCGAACGAGACATTGCGCGCGCCGGGATCGTTGACGTCCGGGCTGATGCTGGCCGTCTTGGGCGTCGGGCCGAACGCGCCGGCCACGAAGCGCGGCTTCTCGGGCGTGCTGTACTTGTCGCAGGCGATGCGCGCGAGGCGGGCGGCCTCGACGTTCATCTCGTACGCCAGGTCCGCCATTTTGTAGTCTTCCTGCGCCACGCGCGTAGCCCCGAACGTGTTGGTCTCGATCAGGTCGGCACCGGCAGCCAGGTATTGCTCGTGGATTTCGCTGATGACCTCGGGACGCGTCAGCAGCAGCAGTTCGTTGTTGCCCTTGACGTCGATGGGGTGGTCCAGGAAACGCGTGCCGCGATACTCGGCTTCGCCAAGCTTGTAGCGCTGGATCATCGTGCCCATGGCGCCGTCGAGGATCAGGATCCGTTCACGGAGCAGCTTGGGAAGGCTGGCGGCCCGGGTATAGGGGCGGGGGGCAGGTTGGACGGCGCTCATCTGGGGCTTCACTGGAATGTCACCATCGGTCCACGGTATGACGGACCGCCGGCGCAAAATTTGGGCAAGATCGCGATTTTATCAGGTAGATCAAGGTATTGCGGCCGGCAGGAAAGGGGCTTTCCAAGGCTTTTTCGCCGGTTGTCAGGTCCGGCCTGCACGCCTACACTGAGAGACGCTTACGCCACGAACCCCGGTATTCCCGTCAACGCCATGCAACACCTGACCCCCAGCGATGCCCGCACGCTGCTCGATGCCGAGCCCGATGGGCTGTTCATCGACTGTCGCAGCGAGATGGAGTACCTGTTCGTCGGCCATCCGCAAGGTGCGCATAACGTCCCCTGGAATGATGGCCCCGACTGGGAGGTCAATCCGCACTTTGTGCAGGCGGTAAAAAAACTGGCCGGCCATGCCTCGGCGCGTCCGGTGATCCTGATCTGCCGCAGCGGCAACCGCTCGGCAGCGGCGGCGCGGGCGCTGGAAGGCGCCGGATTCACCACGGTCTATAACGTGTTGCACGGCTTCGAAGGGGACCTCGATCCGCACCGGCATCGTAATACCGTCAACGGCTGGCGCCATGACGGCCTGCCGTGGGAACAATACTGAACGCCTTGCCCGAACCAAAAGAAAACGCCCGCTGATGCGGGCGTTATCGTGTCCGGATCGTGCGTTGCCAGTCGGTGACTCAATGCATGACAAGGGGGTTGTTCATGACAATGTCGAACTTGCCGAGGAATTCGTCCACTTCCTCGACCGATGGCTCGCTCTCGATCAGACGCGTCACATCGGCGCGGAAGGTCTCGGCCATATGGCCGCCGAGAAAAATTTCGCGTTTCAGGTTCTTGTCGACGATTTCGTAGCCGCCCGAGGCAAGGGTCGCATGCTCGACATCTGCGCCAAACTCGACAATGCAATAGTTGTCGCTGTTGTAGATCATTTGCATCGCACTACCTCCTGGCGTATGGTTGGCGCCCTGTTCCTGGCCGGAACCGACGCGATTTCCTCTCCAAGCTGAGGGTAGCCGTCCGTAATTCAAGTCGGACGCGCCTCGTGCAGCTGCTTGTCCCTGGTTGTTGCTTGTTGCTTGTTGCCCTTTTGCTGCCCTCTTACATTGGGCATCGGCGCGTGAAGCAAGTTTCTTGAGCACCGGGCACTACTGTGTTGCGAACTACACGGTTGCGTTACGGAATATCACACTGTCCGCCACATGCAGCGTGGCCGAGGAACACGTCGAACACGGCATGGAACCGTTCCGGCTGTTCGATAAACGACAGGTGCGCAGCGTCGGGAAGCACCTCCAGCTTCGCACCAGGAATTTTTTCGGCAATGGATTGGGCCATCGACACCGGCGCACCCTCATCCTTGTCGCCCACAACCACCAGCGTCGGGCAACGAATCCGCCGGATGGCCTCGGCCAGATCGAATGCCAGGATGGCCTGCGCCACCCCCACAAACCCTTGCACCGGCGTGGCGCGAATCATCTGCGCAATCCGTTCGACTGCCTCGGGATGACCGTCGCGATAGGGCTGCGTCATCCAGCGTTCGAGCGTGCCTTCCTGCAAACCCTTCATGCCATGCGCCTCTGCCTGGCCAATCCGGTTGGCCCACATCGGATGCGCTGTCATGGGAGTATGGTCGATCGTGTCCACCAGGGTGAGCGATAACAGCCGCTCGGCGTGGCGAACACCCAACGTCTGCCCCACCATCCCGCCTACCGATACCCCACAGAAATGCGCCTGGCCGATATCGAGCGCATCCATCACTGCAATGACATCATCCGCCAGACGGGTCATCGTGTAGGCGCCCACGGGGGCATCGCTGCCGCCATGACCCCGCATGTCGATGCGCAACACGCGATAGCGCGAGGCCAGATGGCGGGCAGTGTCGTCCCACAGTGTCAGGTTCGCAGCCAGCGCGTGGGCCAGTACGACCCACGGGCCCTCGCGGCCGTCGACCCGAACCTTAAGTCCGACATCTCCCGCCTGGATGCGCTGCGACCCTGTGTCAGACATATGGCAATTCCTGTGTTGTCCAGCGTTGTCACGGCGCTCACTATCACCGCCCCTCACTACTACGATAGACGAGATCAATTTGTGTGCCATCGGGTTCCGTCTGACGCAACCGCGCTGGCATCCAGTCCAATGACGGCGCCAGCCAGATTTCCACGCGACGGCGATCTCCCGGGTGGCGTGGCAGCCGCATGAAGTGGCGCGTGCGCACCATGCCCGTGCCGATATCGATATTCTCCTCACCCACGTACTGAACCTGCATCGGCTCCACTTCCGTGGTGTCCGCCACATTGAACGTCTCCGTGACACCCGGTGTGGCATAGCGCTGCGGGTCGCCGCGCGCCCATCCCACCAGTTGCAGGAACACGCTGAACCGGTCCTGGAAGTTGGTCGGCATCGGCACCTGGCCGCCACGCGTTTCAAACACCACCGTACTTGCGGCGTGATCGAAGCGGGCCACCGCCTGCTTGTTGCGGCGGGCCTCCTGGTATCGCGTGGGCTGCAGGCCGCGTGCGGTCATGTCACCGCTGCTTTCAAACGCGAAGCGGAACCACAGCATGCGCGTTTCCACCGCCAGCCGGTAGTGCCGGCCATCCTGCTCCCATCGGATGGTGCCGTCGGGGTTTTGCACGCCATTGACGAAACTCGCGTAACGCATGGTCACCGAAGGTGGCGGCGCATAGTTCGGCCCAGCCACGGCGGGCGCTTCCGTAGGCGCGCTGGCCTTGGCACCCGCGTTGGCATTGGCGGCATCGCCCGTGCCGCCGGCTCCGGCATTGGCGGTGGTATCACCGCTCGTCGAGGTAGCAAGCGCAGGCGCTGCCGGTTCTGGGGTGGATTCGGTTTCAGGAACGGGCGTTTGAGCAGCCGGTGCCGGACGCACTTTGGGCGGTGGCCGGGGCCGTGGCGGCGCAGGCGGTGCCGGAGGGGGAATCAGGATCGCCTCAAGCGCAGGCGTATCCGGCAGCGGCGGCAGCGTGGTCAACGGTATGTGGTTCAGGCCGAGCAGCACCAGCGCATGCGCGATCGCCACCAGTACGAGCACCACCAGCCAGCGACGGATACGCCGATAGCGGGGCGAACGCGAAGAATGCTTACGAGGGTTGGCCGTCCTGTCCGGCCGGTTGGCTGTCGCCAAGGTAACCGAGCTCCGAAGAGATCTGCCGCGCGATGTCGCGCACACGCCGATCCACCGCACCGCCCCATTCTGCATCGAATACGCTCTGCGCGCCGAGCACGATGAGCGCCATCGACAAATGGCCATTGGCATCGAAGACCGGCGTGGAGATGGCATTGATGCCCGGCAGCACGCCGCCCCGCGTGCGCGCCGCGCCCCGCTGGCGGACATCGGCGCAGATGGCGTCGTATGCGGCGAGCGATGCGGGCATGTCAGGCAGTGCGGCATCGCTGCGCGTCGAGAGTTCGCGCTCGATCAGGGGCAGTGTCTGACGCCGTGACAGATACGCGCCATACAACCGCCCCGTGGCCGAATTCAGCATCGGCATCACATCGCCCAGCCGCAGACTCACGCTGACTGGATGGCTCGATTCCTCCCAATGCACGATGGTGGGACCATGATTGCCCCACACGGCGATGCCGGCGGTCTGGTCGATCTCGTCGCGCAGTTGCGACAGCACCGGCCGCGCGCGGCGCACCGGATCGAGCCGGTTCAGACCCGCCAGCCCGAGTTGCAGCGCGAAGGGTCCGAGGTCATAGCGCTGGCTGACGGCATCCTGCGTCACGGCCCCCAGCCGCTGGAAGCTGACCAGGTATCGATGCGCCTTGGCCGGACTCATGTCGGCGGCGGCGGCCAGGTCGCGCAGCATCATCGCGCGCGGCGAGGCCGCCAGTGCCTGCAGCAGCCGGAAGCCGACTTCGATCGACTGGATGCCAGCACGCTTGTCGTCGTCGCTGGATGAGGTGTCGCCGGGGGTGTCGTGGTCGTCCACAACCGTCATGCGTGCTCGCTAAAGGGAAATTGGAGAAATTGGAAAAGTGCTGCCGGCCATTCTATACAAGCCGGCCCGTCGCGGATTCACGACCCCGGTCCGGTAGACTACCGCCCATCCATTTCGCCCAACGTTCGCAAACGTTCGATTCCGCATGAAACTCGCCACATTGAAGGACGGTTCGCGCGACGGCCAGCTCGTCGTTGTCTCGCGCGACCTGAAGACCGCGCACTACGCCACCGATATCGCCGGCAAGATGCAAACCGCGCTCGACGACTGGCAGTTCTACGCGCCGCAACTGCAGGATCTCTACGATGCACTGAACGCAGGCCGCGCGCGCCATCCGTTCCCGTTCGAGCCCAAGCACTGCATGGCGCCGCTGCCGCGCGCCTATCAATGGGCCGACGGCTCGGCCTACGTGAACCATGTGGAACTGGTGCGCAAGGCACGGGGCGCCGAGATGCCGCCCGAATTCTGGACCGATCCGCTGATGTACCAGGGCGGCTCGGACGACTTCATCGGCCCGCACGACGACATCGTCTGCGCCAATGAAGCGTTCGGCATCGACTTCGAAGCCGAGGTGGCCGTCATCACCGGCGACGTGCGCATGGGCGCCACGCCCGAACAGGCTGGCGAGGCCATCCGCCTTGTCATGCTGGCCAACGATGTATCGCTGCGCAACCTGATTCCCGCCGAACTGGGCAAGGGCTTCGGCTTCTTCCAGAGCAAGCCGGCCACGGCCTTCTCACCCGTGGCCGTCACGCCCGACGAACTGGGCGATGCGTGGCAGGACCGCAAGGTCCATCGCCCGATGACGGTCCACTGGAACAGCAAGAAGGTGGGCACGCCCGACTGCGGCACCGACATGGTGTTCGACTTCGGCCAGTTGATCGCCCATATCTGCAAGACGCGCAACGTGCGCGCGGGCAGCATTGTCGGCTCGGGCACGATCTCGAACGTGGACCGCAAGAAGGGCTACGCCTGCATCGCCGAGAAACGGACCATCGAGACCATCGAGAATGGCAAGCCGGAGACGGAGTTCATGAAGTTTGGCGATTCCGTGCGCATCGAGATGCTCGACACCGATGGCAAGTCGATCTTCGGCGCCATCGACCAGGAAGTGGTGGCCCGGTAAGCGCAGCCATCGCATCGGGACCGGGTGCAAACCCGGCTTGCCCCACCCCGTACCGATCCGCCTATAATTCCCCGACCGCTTGGTCGGGGAATTTTTTTGCCCGGCCGGGCCGTCTCCGACACAAAAGACAGAGAGCCCGCCGACTATGACCTCCGAAGACCAGACACTGTCCCCCCGCCTGTCGCGTTATCAGGCGCTCACGCTGCGCCGCCACGGCCCGGTGCTCGAAGTCATCATGGGCGCGGCGCAGTCGTCCAACCGCAAGCTGGCCACGGCGGATGCCAACATGCACCGCGAACTGGCCGAGATCTGGCGCGACATCTCCGCCGATCCCGATATCCGCGTCACCATCATCCGGGGCGAAGGCAAGGGCTTCTCGGCGGGCGGCGACCTGGCCCTGGTGGAAGACATGGCCAATGATTTCGAGACCCGCACCCGGGTCTGGCACGAGGCGCGCGACCTCGTCTACAACGTCATCAACTGCGACAAGCCCATCGTCTCCGCCATGCACGGCCCGGCCGTGGGCGCGGGTCTCGTGGCCGGGCTGCTGGCCGATATCTCGATTGCGTCGAAGACCGCGCGCATCGTCGATGGACACACGCGGCTGGGCGTGGCAGCGGGCGATCATGCGGCCATCGTGTGGCCGCTGCTGTGCGGAATGGCCAAGGCCAAGTACTATCTGATGCTGTGCGAGTCGGTCAGCGGCGAGGAAGCCGAGCGGATTGGCCTGGTATCGCTGGCAGTGGAAGAGGACGAACTGGTTGCCAAGGCATTCGAGGTGGCCAACCGGCTCGCGGCGGGTTCGCAATCCGCCATCCGCTGGACCAAGTACGCGCTCAACAACTGGCTGCGCATGGCCGGTCCCGCGTTCGATACCTCGCTGGCGCTTGAATTCATGGGCTTCGCTGGCCCCGACGTACACGAAGGCATGGCGAGCCTGCGCGAGAAGCGGCCGCCCCAGTTCCGGTAACCGGCCGTCCCCTCCCTAGTCGGACGGCCCCGACAGATGGAGTGCCGCACCATGTTCGGACAGATCCCCGATTTCTCGAATAGCTTCGACCTGCTGCGCAGGATGTGGTCCAGCGGCAGCGGCATGCCCAGCGGCCTGATGCCTGGCCTGAGCGCAATGACTCCGCCGATGGACCTCGACGAAGTCGACAAGCGCATCCACGACCTCAAGGCCGTGGAAAGCTGGCTCCAGCTCAACACCAACCTGCTGCGTACCACGATCCAGGGCCTCGAAGTCCAGCGCGCCACGCTCGTAGCGCTGCAGACTTTCGGCAACGCCCTGTCTCCCGAGAAGATGCAGAGCGCGATGGAGAACGTGGCCCGCGCGGCCAACGCCCCGAGCGCGCATCCAGCCCATCACGCCAACCCGTTCGAGACGCCGCGCACGGTGTCCGAGGCACAGGCCGATGCCGAGAACGACGTCCCTGACGAGGAAGAAGCCGACTCGCCGCCCGAGTCTGCCGCCGAAACCGGGGACGCCGCCGCTTCCGCCGCTGCGTCCGACAGCGGCAACGCGCAACTGCCGCCCAATGCCGCGCTGTGGTGGGACCTGCTGCAGCGCCAGTTCGCACAGATCGCCAGCAGCGCGGCGGCGGCCAGCGCCGCGCCGTTCGGCGGGGGCATGTCGGGGATGCCCGGAATGCCCGGGATGCCAGGATTTGGCGGCATGGCCGCGGGGGCTGACGGCGCCGAGCCGGCCAGTCAGGCGCCCTCGACAGCCGCGCCAAAACCCACTGCACGGAAAGCCACCGCGAAAAAGCCTGCTGCAAAGAAGCCTGCAGCCAAGGCGCCCAAAAAGGCAGCCGCCCAAAAAACGGCCCCCGACGAGGCCAAGTGATGCATGCCGGGCGTGGCCAACGCCCGGCCTCCCCCCTCGCGGGAAGTGTCGTAGTCGCACCACTTTCGGGCGCCCTGTCAGGCGCACCGATAAAAATCCATCAGCGTTTGCTGAAAGACACTAGAGAAAACATTCGAGAATGATTCCTGTCTGGTAGAATCCGCCAGTGATTTCAAAGGCTTAGGCATGCTCTACCCCGAACTCTTCAAATCGTTGGAAGCGGTCCGCTGGCACATGGACAAGGACATCCCGTGGGATTCCTTCGACGCGAGCCTGCTCACCGACGACCAGGCGAAGACCATCCGCATGAACGCAATCACCGAATGGTCGGCCCTGCCCGCCACGGAAATGTTCCTGCGCGACAACCGCGACGATTCCGATTTTTCGGCGTTCATGAGCATCTGGTTCTTCGAGGAACAGAAGCATTCGCTGGTGCTGATGGAATATCTGCGCCGCTTCCGTCCGGACCTGGTCCCGACCGAGGAAGAACTGCACGCCGTGCGCTTCGAGTTCGATCCGGCCCCGCCGCTGGAAACGCTGATGCTGCATTTCTGCGGCGAGATCCGCCTGAACCACTGGTACCGCCGCGCTGCCGAATGGCACTCGGAACCGGTGATCAAGCATATCTACCGCACGCTGTCGCAGGATGAAGCCCGCCATGGCGGCGCCTACCTGCGCTACATGAAGAAGTACCTGGCCCAGTTCGGCGATACCGCCCGTGCCGCGTTCGCCAAGATCGGTGTCCTGATGGCTTCGGCTCGCCGCACCGAGAAGCCGCTGCACCCGACCAACCTGCACGTGAACAAGGCCCTGTTCCCGAACGACACGGTGCAGTCGCGCCTGCCGGACCCGGACTGGCTCGAGCACTGGCTCGACGAACAGATCCGCTTCGACGAGGTCTGGGAGAAGAAGGTCATCGAACGGATCCTGCACAACATGTCGCTGCTGTTCGAGCGCACGTTCGATTCCGTCCAGGACCTGAACCGCTACCGCAAGGAACTGAACGCCAACCTGCAGGCCGCCCAAGCCTGAGTTGACGCTTCTCCGCCGCGTGACAAGACCCCATCGGATACGATGGGGTTTTTCATTGGCGCGCCGACTTTTCCGACTCGCTCTCTCCCATGAACGCACCCGCCTACGAATCCAAGCTCGTTCCCGCCGACGACATCGCCGCCCTGCAAGCCGCCGTGGCCGCGCTGCCCCGCCCGCTGGTCTTCACCAACGGCGTGTTCGACATCCTCCATCGCGGCCACGCCACCTACCTGGCACAAGCGCGCGAAATGGGCGCCAGCCTGGTGCTGGGCGTGAACAGCGACGCGTCGGTGAAGATGCTCGGCAAGGGCGACGACCGTCCGCTCAACAACGAGGCCGACCGCATGGCACTACTGGCCGCACTGGCCGCCGTGGACCTCGTGGCAATGTTCCGCGAGCAGACGCCGGTGGAGTTGATCCGGCTGGTACGCCCGGATATCTACGTGAAGGGCGGCGATTACGATATCGACACGCTGGAGGAAACGCGGCTGGTGCGGAGTTGGGGCGGCGAGGCGTATGCCATCCCATTCCTGCATGACCGGTCGACTACGAAGTTGTTGACGAAGGTGAGGGCTGGCTGAGTTTGCGGTTCTCCCGCACTGTTCTGGCTCCCCTCTCCCCCGCCCCTCTCCCGCAAGCGGGAGAGGGGAGAAAACCGAGGGTCGGTGCGAATGCTGCTGCCGGTATGCTCCCCTCTCCCACGAAGTGGGAGAGGGGTTGGGGGAGTGGGCCGGAGCGTCTGCTTGCCGACCACCTCGCAATTTCCACTGCTGGCCCTCTCCCCCGCCCCTCTCCCGCAAGCGGGAGAGGGGAGAAAACCGAGGGTCGGTGCGAATGCTGCTGCCGGTATGCTCCCCTCTCCCACGAAGTGGGAGAGGGGTTGGGGGAGAGGGCCGGAGCGTCTGCTTGCCGACCACCTCGCAATTTCCACTGCTGGCCCTCTCCCCCGCCCCTCTCCCGCATGTATAGCCCGGACACATAGGTAACACCTGTT